>JABDPH010000091.1 GCA_013042925.1 Eudoraea sp. | reverse complement strand
TTATATGGTTATCCTCATATAATAAGAGAAGATTTTGTGAATTGGTCCTGACTTTCTTATTCACTATCTTTAATATTGCTCATCATCACTTGGAAAATCCTGGCTTTTTACATCATTTACATATCGTGAAATGGCATTTCCCATATCTTCATAAAGATTCATATATCTGCGCAAAAATCGGGGATTGAATTCATGAGTCATTCCAAGAAGATCATGGATAACCAATACCTGGCCATCCGCATATTTACCACCGCCTATTCCTATTGTTGGGATAGCGATCTTTTCAGATACTTCTTTTGTCAATAAAGCGGGTATTTTTTCAAGTACAATACCAAAACATCCCAGTTTCTCAAGAATTTCAGCATCTGCCAATAGTTTCTCTGCTTCATGTTTTTCTTTTGCCCTTACAGTATATGTCCCAAATTTATAAATGGCTTGTGGGGTTAAGCCAAGATGTCCCATAACAGGAATACCTGCATTCAGGATCCGTTTTACGGATTCTTTAATTTCAACACCTCCTTCGACCTTTATTGCATGAGCGCCACTCTCCTTCATAATTCTGATAGCAGAACGAAGCGCTTCTTTGGGATCACTCTGATAACTTCCGAAAGGAAGATCAACGACTACCAAAGCCCTGTTCACTGCTCGTATTACAGAAGAGGCGTGATATATCATCTGATCAAGGGTTATAGGTAATGTGGTCTCATGCCCGGCCATGACATTGCTGGCAGAATCGCCAACCAAAATGACGTCAA
Organism: Eudoraea sp.; assembly: GCA_013042925.1. Lineage (GTDB taxonomy): Bacteria > Bacteroidota > Bacteroidia > Flavobacteriales > Flavobacteriaceae > Eudoraea. Next base: position 4,909 of record JABDPH010000091.1, on the reverse strand, counting down.
CTTTGGCATCATCAACAATTTTCGCCATAGAATAATCATAAGCAGTTAGCATAGAAATTTTTTCTCCTTGCTTCTTCATTTCTATTAGGGACTTTACCGTAACCCTTTTGTATTCTTTTTTTGAAATAGACATTACTTTATTTTTGGCGAGATAAATGTAAGGAGTTTTGTTCAATTGATAAGGGCAAGGAAAAGTCTTTAGTTTATTCCCTATTTTGTCTTTTAATTTGAAACCATAAAACAATGAGAGTAATAATAAGTTTAATGTTGATTTTTAGTTGTGGAATTTTAAATGCGCAGCTTAATGAAAAAGAGGAAGTGAAGAAGGCAGTTCAAATGTTTTTCGAGGGATTTCACAATCAGGATTCCACGCTGATAAAAAGCACAACCGGTTCCGGAATAATTATGCAAACCATTGGCCGCGATAAAGAGGGCACGAGTGTTGTTAAGACCTCAGACTTCAATGATTTCCTTAAATCCATAGTTAGTATTCCTGACTCTATAAAATTTCAAGAAAAATTACTTTCATACCAAATAAAGGTTGATGGTAGCATGGCCAATGCATGGACTCCTTACGAACTTTGGATCAATGATTCATTGAGTCATTGTGGAGTAAATTCATTTCAATTGCACAAACAAGACGGCACCTGGAAGATCATTTATCTTATAGATACCAGACGCCGAGAGCAATGCAATTAGAATAAAATATCTTAGTTCTTCCGATTTTCAATCCCTGCTAGTACACTCTGAACCGGAGTGCTACTCATTGGTAGCCACCCCAAGTAGTGACATCCTGTCAGTTTTTTCCTGTTGGCATACTGTTTGTCACTACAATAATCGTTGAACTATGGATAAATATTAACTATAAAACAAAATAGATGAGCAAGATTATAGGAATAGATTTAGGAACAACAAACTCTTGCGTTTCCGTAATGGAAGGCAATGAGCCGGTTGTGATACCCAACGCCGAAGGTAAGCGCACTACACCTTCTGTCGTTGCGTTTGTAGAAGGTGGTGAAATCAAAGTTGGGGATCCTGCTAAAAGACAAGCAGTAACGAACCCAAAAAACACAATATATTCCATTAAACGTTTTATGGGGAATAAATTCTCGGAGTGTCAAAAAGAAATTGACAGAGTACCCTATAAAGTTGCCAAAGGAGATAATAATACACCTAGAGTAGATATTGATGGACGTTTGTATACGCCTCAGGAAATTTCGGCAATGGTGCTGCAAAAAATGAAGAAAACGGCTGAAGATTATTTAGGGCAGTCTGTTACTTCTGCGGTAATTACAGTTCCCGCCTATTTTAATGATGCCCAAAGACAGGCAACTAAAGAGGCAGGAGAAATTGCTGGGCTTAAGGTGGAAAGAATAATTAATGAGCCTACAGCGGCTTCATTAGCTTATGGATTGGATAAAAAACACAAGGACCAGAAAATTGTCGTATTCGATTTCGGTGGAGGGACACATGATGTTTCTATTTTGGAATTAGGAGATGGCGTTTTTGAAGTACTGTCAACAGATGGCGATACGCATTTAGGTGGTGATGATGTTGATCAAAAAGTTATTGACTGGTTGGCCGATGAATTTAATAAGGAAGAGAGCATTGATCTAAGAAAAGATCCAATGGCGTTACAAAGATTACGTGAGGCAGCAGAAAAAGCAAAAATTGAATTGTCTACTTCTGCACAAACCGAAATTAATCTTCCATATGTAACTGCCACAGCTTCAGGACCAAAGCACCTTGTGGTAACATTAACACGCTCAAAATTTGAGCAATTAATTGCCGACCTGGTAAAAAGAACCATTAAGCCTTGTGAAACAGCTTTAAAAGCTGCAGGACTTTCGAAAAGTGATATTGATGAAATTATTTTGGTTGGAGGATCTACCAGGATTCCGGCAGTTCAGGAAGCTGTTGAGAAGTTCTTTGGAAAAAAACCATCAAAAGGTGTTAACCCTGATGAAGTTGTGGCTGTTGGAGCTGCTATCCAGGGTGGAGTACTTACAGGAGACGTGAAAGATGTCTTGCTGCTAGATGTTACTCCATTATCTCTGGGAATTGAGACCATGGGAGGAGTAATGACCAAATTAATTGATTCTAACACCACTATCCCAACAAAAAAATCACAAGTATTTTCTACGGCAGCAGATAATCAGCCATCCGTTGAGATCCATGTTTTACAGGGAGAGAGACCTATGGCTACAGATAATAAAACCATTGGTAGATTCCATTTGGATGGAATTCCACCTGCACAAAGGGGTGTACCTCAAATTGAAGTAACCTTTGATATTGATGCAAATGGAATTATTAAAGTGTCTGCTACTGATAAGGCTACGAACAAGACGCAGGATATCAGAATTGAAGCTTCTTCCGGACTTACTGAGGAGGAAATTAACAAAATGAAGGCAGAGGCAGAGGCTAACGCGGAATCTGATAAAAAAGCAAAGGAAACTGCAGATAAAATGAATGAGGCAGATAGTATGATATTCCAGACCGAGAAGCAATTAACCGAGTTTGGAGATAAACTATCTGAAGACAAGAAAAAGCCCATTGAAGATGCCTTGGCAGAACTTAAAACAGCCTATGAAGGTAAAGATGTTGAAACAATATCAACTGCACTTGATAAAATAAATGAGGCTTGGAAGGTTGCTTCTGAAGAAATGTATAAGGCTCAGGCCGAAGCTCAGCAGACCGGTGCATCACCTAATGGCGAAGAGACTACTTCTGAAGACACCAAAGAAGGAGATAATGTTGAAGATGTGGATTTTGAAGAGGTAAAATAAAGAACACCTAAAGTAGGTATAAAGGGCGGTTTTTCCGCCCTTTTTTATTTTCGGTATGCTATTTGTTTTTATGTTGAGGTATAAAGAAGTAATTTTGTGCCGATGCAAAAAATCTACAATACAATCATCTTGGAACTCATCATGGTTATAGGACTTTTCTATTGCCAAGTAAGATTTTTACCCAGGAACCTCAAATTTTCACTTTAGAAGACTTCGACCTTAGGGGAACTGTTAAGTCTTGTCTTGTAATCACAGATTATGGTAAAGAAGAATTCGAATTCAATAGGGAAGGGCTACTCACCAAGAATGTAACACGCTATAGTGATTCTGATTATAATATCACCTATTATAAATATTCAGGGGATCAGTTGATGGAAAAGCGTGATGAGATTTATCTGGAAGGACAGTTTGATAAGCAGACTTCAATTGCGCATTTTTATGAAGTCGATACTACTGCTTCGAAAAAAGTTACCGAAAAAATTATTTCTTATGATGGCGAAGTCCTGGACATTTATGAATATTCATATAATGAGGATGGAAATCTTATAAAAATAATCAGATCGAACAATGAAGGTTTTGACGAAACAAGTATTGAATATACTACCTATAAGGGAGAAACAACCATAACCTATTTGTTAAATGGTTTGGTTCTTAAATCAATAAGAACTTCATATAAAAAGAATAGAAAAGGAGTTAAGACTAAGATAGTTTTGACAAAAGTATTTATTGAAGGAGTTCCTAATAGAGCAGAAGAGATGATCTATGATTCGGAAAACAAATTGACATCATTAAAAGAATTTAATTATGATGAAGTAAAGAAGTCATTTGTTGCCAGTAAGTCCATAAACTATTCTTATGATGACACAGGCTTACTTTCCAAAGAGGTTGAAAAAATTGAAAAATCTGTCAACACTAAAGAATATATCTACCAATTTGATGGGGAAGAGCATGGTAATTGGGTAAAAAAGATCATCACACCAAAAAATCTTTTTTCAACCCGAAGTATTAAGTATTATCCGGATGAAACAATTGAAGTTGAAGAGTAACACTATTAATTACTAAAAGGTTAGATCATATCCCATTCATTTTTTAGAATTCCATAAACGCAGGTATTTCTTTTAAATCCATCAAGTAAATAAACATTTTCACGAAGTATTCCTTCCAGAACTGCACCCAGTTTTTCCACAGCTTTTCGGGATTGCATGTTTCGCTCATCAATCCGAAAGGCAACTTTTTCAAACCCCAACCCCATGAACGCATGGTTAATTAGCAAATACTTCATTTCGGAATTAAGTCCGGTACCCTGAAATTTTTTACCAATCCAGGTAGCACCAATTTCCAATACTTTGTTCCTGTAATCAATATTCATATATCTTGTACATCCCGCATAATCCCCGATTTTTTTGTCATAAATGATAAAGGGAAGGGAGGAATTATTCTTCTGTTGATCAAGAGCTATCTCAACATAAGTTCTGAGTGCAGCGGGAGATTCTATATCAGAAGGCGAATATTGAATAAGTTTAGGCTCGGAAGCCACTGGTAGTAAATTTGTACAGTTCTCCAGCGAGAGCGGTGAGAGTCTTACCCGTTCATTTTCCAGTGTAATAGATTTTATCATATCTTCAAATTATTAATAAGCTCTTTTTTAACGATATGACCTCCATCAAAAATATGTTCCTTTGCCCTGCCATTAAAGATGATACCGCTTTTTCCTCTCTCAATTTTTAGGCGTTCTTTGGTAAGATATTCATCCTTATCGCCTATAATAATAGATATCTGAGTAGTATTGGCTAAATGCGAAAAATCATTTTTAGTTAGTTCATTTGGTAATCCACCTGCATAAAGCACCAAATGATCACATTTAATTTTACGCTGAGCCACCCATCTTGTTGCCATTGATACTCCTTGGGAGTATCCAAATATAACGAGATTGTGTTGGGAGAAAATGTTTTCCTCTTCCAAAATAGCGTCAAGATAGTTAAGGTTATTATTTATTTCAGTTTTGGTATTTTCTTTTGTTAACCAACTGGCGCCTACATGTTTATAGGAATTATTAAGGTAATATTTGGAAGGTGCCTGTGGGGCAATAATGTAATTGTCTATTGGATTTAGTTCGTCAAAAT
>JABDPH010000393.1 GCA_013042925.1 Eudoraea sp. | reverse complement strand
CAGTGGTACAATGGCGCGCGAACTTTATTTATTTGATGCAGATCCTCGTAATACCGGAGATCTTCTGGGAAAAGACGGGATTGGCTTAGACAATAATTCGTTTTACAGCACGCAACAATGGAACGGTAGTTACCGTGCTACAAAGAATGCCAATTTGTTGATAGAAGCTGCCTCTAACACCGAATTTGTTACGGATGCCGAATCTAATGGATATATTGGGTTTGCAAAAACAATGCAGGCTTATGAGTTAATCCAGGTTTTAAAATCCTATGGCAGGGCCAGATTGGATGTAGCAGACCCTGATAATCTGGGTCCAATATTAGATTTTAATGAGGCATTATCTCAAATCCGTGCGTTGTTAGACGAGGCCCAGGGAAATCTTTCAAGTGCAGGAGGTAGTTTTGCATTTCCATTGAGTACAGGTTTTAGCGGATTCGACACTCCTGCTACTTTTACTCAATTTAACAGAGCGATAGCTGCTTTAGCTGCTGTTTATGCTGGTGATGGCACATCTGCCTTAACCGCACTTACCGGTTCTTATTTTGATATTGCTGGTGCTTTAGATCTGGGTCCCAACCATATTTTTGGCCTGGGTGGGGGAGACCAGGCAAATCCTATTTTCAGGGTTCCATCTACGCCAGAAAATGTAAACAACGGGGATCAGATTATTGTGCATGATAGTTGGATTAATGAAGCTGAAGCAGGGGACACTCGTGTAGCAACAAAGGCGGCTCCAAGACCGGATCCAAGTTCCCAGGATGGGTTAACGGGAACACATGAAACGCGTTTATATGCCACGAATGTATCAGATGTTGAAATCCTTAGGAACGAGGAGTTGATTCTGCTATATGCAGAAGCAAGCATTTTAGCAAATAATCTGCAGGATGCCGAAGATGCTTTAAATACCATTCGTAATTCAGCATCACTTCCAAATTATGCAGGAGCGCAAACAGCAGATGATCTTACTACAGAACTATTGAATCAAAGAAGATATTCTTTGTGGTCTGAAAACCATAGAATGTTTGATCTAAGACGGTATGGATTATCCAGCACTTTGCCAATAGACAGGCCTGGAGATCAGGTATACAATGTTTTGCCGATACCACTTTCTGAAAATGAATAGGCTGTATTATTAAATTAAACACTTCAAAAAACCCCGCATTATGCGGGGTTTTTTTATTGAATAATACTTATGGTATTAGGCAGCAATTTCGAGGTCTTTCTTTTTTAAAGGTCTTTTTTTAGTTCCTCCTTTGAGTTTGATCTTTATTCTATACACGATATTAAATAGTACAGGGACTATAATAAGTGTAAGGAAGGTAGCCACAATTAATCCAAAAATAACGGTCCAGGCCAGGGGCCCCCAAAAAATCACATTGTCTCCACCAATATAAATTTTAGGGTCAAACTCGGTAAAAAGCGAAAAGAAATCAAGATTCAGGCCAATGGCTAAAGGAATAAGCCCCAGGACCGTAGTAATTGCGGTTAGCAATACGGGCCTCATCCTGGCTTTTCCACCTTTGACAATTAATTCTGTGACCTGTTCCCGGGATAGGAGATCTTTGTCGTCCATGCCTAATGATACCTTTTTACGATCTATAAGAATTTGGGTGTAATCCAGAAGGACCACACCATTGTTTACAACAATACCAGCCAGGGATATTATGCCCATCATAGTCATCATAATAACAAAAGGCCATCCGGTTATCATTAATCCACCAAAAACTCCAATAAAACTAAGGAAGATGGCTGTCATTATAATAGCTGGTTTTGAAATTCCTCCAAATTGGAAGATAAGGATTAACATGATTAAACCAAGTCCGGAAAAGAATGCACCAACCAAAAAATTCATTTGTTTGTTTTGCTCTTCTATCTGCCCTGTATAGTCAATTTTTACATCAGCAGGAATACCGGGATATTCTTCCATTTCCTTTTTTATCTCCGCTACAATAGCCCCGGCATCTGTAAATCCGGGCCTAAGTCCGGAATAAAGAGTAACAACGCGTTTGGTGTCCCTGTGTTTAATGGCACTGAAGCTGGATGTATTTCTTTGAGATGCCACTGCAGAAACAGGGACTTCCTTTATGCGACCTGTTGCCTGGTCCCTGAAAATTATGTTCTGATTAAATAATGCACTGGTGTTATATCTGAGATCCTTATTAAAACGAACATTAATGTCATAATCTTCACCACCTGACTTATAAATACCGGCTTTGTCTCCAAACAGGGAACGTCTTAACTGCAAGCCCACTTGTCCGACAGATACGCCAAGCTCACCAGCTTTTTCCCTATCTACCGTAACCTGCATACTGGGCTTCCCGGTATTAACATCGATCTTTAATTCTTCAATGCCTTCTATATTTTTAGAATTAAGGAAATTGCGCATTTGTTCGGCCGTATTTATTAAAACGTTGTAATCCTTACCTTCAATTTCAATATTTATTGGATACCCCGAAGGAGGAGCAACCTGATCTTTTTCAACAGAAATAGCAATCCCAGGATAAATACCCTTTAGTCCATCCTGAATTTCTTTGCGAAGCTCTTCGGTATCTTTGCCATTTCTAAACTTATACTCCTCCATAGAAATCGTTATTTTACCTCTATGGGGCATTTCTGCAGCTGATCCTCCCTCGGTAAACGGATTTTCAGCGCCTTTACCTACTTGTGAAACACTTGATGCAACAAGTAAATTATTTTCACCATCCATATATTTAGGATCGTCTGCAATGGCATAGACTCTTTTTTCAATATTTTTGGTAATCTCATTGGTCTTTTCTATCGCCGTTCCCTGTGGATATTCTATATAGACATAAATCTCATTAGGGACATTATCAGGGAAAAACTCCACTTTTGTACGGCCACTTCCAAGTGATATACCAAAAGCAATAAAGGCCACTATCAATAAGAGTACTGTAAAACCAAAGAAAGCATACACATTTCTTCCCCTAAGAGCAGTTCTCAACTGATTTTCATACCAATTTTCGAATCGGGATAAGTATTTTTTCTGAAATTTTAAAGCCGTTTTTTTAAGCCCGTACTTATATATCCAGAATAAGATTGCCACTACAATCATGAGCGAGCCTAAACCGCGAACAGCTCCGCCAAATATGAGGATAAACAGTCCAAATCCACCAAGGACAATGCTGAGACGAATTAGCTGTTTTCTTGTTAGTTCTTTATCTCCTACCTCCATAAAGCTAGACACTAACATGGAGTTCATAAAAATTGCCACAAATAATGAAGAGCCAAGGACGACTGATAAGGTTATTGGGAAATAGATCATAAATTCGCCAAAAAGACCCGGCCAAAGCCCTAGCGGTACAAAGGCAGCCACTGTGGTGGCAGTAGATATAATTATCGGAAAAGCAATTTCACCAATACCTTTTTTGGCCGCCTCAATACGAGGCATGCCTTCTTCTTCAATTAGCCTGTAAACATTTTCAACAACCACAATACCATTGTCTACCAGCATTCCCAGTCCCATTATTAGTCCGAACAAGATCATCGTATTTAAAGTATAACCCATGGTAGATAATATCATGAAAGACATGAACATAGACATAGGAATTGCAAATCCTACAAAGAGTGCATTTCGGAAACCTAAAAAGAACATTAGAACGGTTACCACCAGGATGATCCCAAAAATAATATTGTTCACCAGGTCGTCAACCTGATTTAGCGTTCGGTTTGAGGAATCATTGGCGATACTAACCTGCAAGTCTGCCGGGAAAGAATTCTCCTTAGATTCTTTTACAATTTCCTTTATGCGATCCGCAGCGGTAATGGCGTTTTTACCTGCTCTTTTTTTAATATCGAGCATAACCACACTTTTGCCTCGTTCTCTGGCATAGGTTATTTTCTCTTCTTCCTTGAAAGAAACCTCAGCAATATCTTTTAGATATACTGCGCCATCATTTTCTGATTTCACAACAAAATCTTCAAGTTCAGTTGGGTTTTCAATTTCTCCTAAAACACGAATTGTACGACGCTGTCCGCTAGTCTTTAAATTTCCGGCAGACATAGTCATATTCCCATTACTTATGGCTTGTATTACATCGTCAAAACTTACCTTAGCAGCCATCATTTTATAAATATCCACTGCTACTTCTACTTCCTTATCCTGGGCTCCTCTTATATCTACAGCTTTAATCTCCGGTAAATCCTCAATTTCATCTTCCAGGTATTCCCCAAATTCCTTTAATTTATCAACCGGGTAATCCCCTGTGAGGTTGACATTCATTATCGGAAAAGATTCAGATATATTTAAGTCAAAGACATCCGGCTCTACTTTTGCTCCATTGAAAATAGGCCAGTCTTCACTAGCTTTTTCGCTGTCTACCTCATCCTTAACTTTCTGTTTAGCGTTTTCAACGGTTATATCCTCATCAAATTCAACAACAATCATTGAATAATCTTCCTGCGAGGTAGAGGTAATTTCCACCAGATTACTCACATCCTTTAATCTGTCTTCCAGAGGATCTGTAAGCAACCGTTCAATATCTTCAGCTGTATTTCCAGGATAAATGGTGCTAATGTATATCTTGGTTTCTTTTACTTCAGGAAAGTCTTCTCTGGGCATTGAAAAATAGGAAGATAAACCAATGAACAGAAAGATTCCAATCATTACATAAATGACCGAAGGATTATCAATAGCCCAGGAAGATAGTCTAAATTCCTTGTTTATGTTTCTCTTTTGCTTGCTCATAAGACTATTGAATTATTTTTACTTTCTGATTTTCCCGAACATTACGAGCACCTTCCATTACCACCTGAACTTCGGGAGTAATACCGGCCAATACTTCTACATAGTCTCCTTGTGCCAGACCAGTGCGTATTACTTGTTTTTTGGCTACAGCCATGTTATTAGAATCGACCTCCGTTGCTATATAAACGTATTGTTCCCCTTCTGCATTTTCAGATATCAAACTCTGTGGAATTAAAATAGCATTGTTATTGCTGTAATCGTTAATCTG
>JABDPH010000387.1 GCA_013042925.1 Eudoraea sp. | reverse complement strand
TTAAATTCCAGTGGTCTGGAGTTTGGCCTTGAAGGAGGGTATAACTGGTCAGATATTTCCGAGTTAGTCAACGGTATAAATCTTTACTTCTTTCCGTAAACTGGAGATTTTTACTTTAATAGAGAGAACTAGATCGGTTGCTATAAATTTTAATTTTAAAATATAATATCTTTAATTCAATACCCTTATATTATTTTTGTAATCGTTAGGTTTAAACAGGAACAGTATGAATTGTACATGCGTCCAGCGAATTTTACACCTGTAAATAACTCATAAATTGTCTAAAATCCCATTTTCTATGATTCGAATAAAAACAGTTTTATGCATTACTGGTCTTCTTCTTCTCACTAATATACACTCACAAGAACTTAGCAAAGAAGAAAGAAAGGTTGAAATATTTTCCTCTGAGGAAAAGGATAATCTTCAACTCTGGTTCCGGGATGAAGTAAAAAGGATGAACCTCAACGAGGAAGAAATGAGCCAATACAGCAGTATTATTGTTTATTATGTTGCAAAGATTGCAAGGTTAGACGATAAAGACAAAGACTATTCAGAGGAGCGGTTTAAAAAAGAATTGAACAGTTTGCTGGCTAAGCAGGATAAGGAATTAGAAGATTTACTCACCCCGGAGCAATTTGATATACATAAAGAAATTTATGGAGAATTTCTAAGGTCGGCTTATAAGAGATGGGGCATAAAAAATGACTAATATGCCCTTATCGTTTAAAAAAATAAGTGTTGTATTCCTGCTTCTGGCTATTCCATTTTTTGGATTGTCACAAATACTGGTTTCCTATAACAAAGCTTCCAAAGTAGACTTTAAAAAATACATAACCTATCAGGTTTATGGTCTTAATGTTACTACTATCCCGGAATTTGAGCCAAAAAAAGAAAGCATAAATTTTTTAATTGAAGAGATTGGCAAGCAAATGGCGGCCAGGAGATACCAAAAAGTGAAGGAGAATCCGGATTTAATCCTCAACATTGGGATTGTCATCACGGCAGAACAAAAAACAAGGCAAACTGATATACGAGATGCCCCAAGATATATGGGACAGCGAAACTACCATTGGGAATCAGAAGAAATAGTTGTTCAAAACTACAACGAAGGAACCGTTATTCTTGATGTTGTAGAAAGTGAAAATAATAAACTCATCTGGCAGGCTGTATCCAAAGGAATGATAACAGGCTCAATGGATACGAACTTGAGTAGAATTACAAAAGCGGTTAAAAAAATGTTTAACAAATACCCGGTAAAAGCAAAAAAGTAATTCAAGTTTAACCATTCACTAACCATATGGGGATTACCAGACTATCTCTTCTTAAAAATATTTTGTTTTTCAGTGCTCTTTCTTATTTCCCCAATTGCCACGCGCAGGATATAGAACCCCGCCGATGGTCTTCAATACCATTAGGAGTAAATGTGATAGCTGCAGGATATGCCTATACATCCGGAGATGTTTTTTTTGATCCAGTCTTAGGGGCAGAAGATGTAATTTATAAAGGCAACGGATTCGTTGCCGGCTATGTTCGTCCCTTCAGATTGGGTAATAAATTAGCACGGGTAGACATATTACTTCCTATTTCTTTTTCACGGTGGGAAGGTCTTTTAAATGGTGTCCCCGCAAGTGTAGAAAGAAATGGTCTCGCTGATCCGCGAATAAGGCTATCCTTAAACCTAACAGGTCCCCCACCCTCGGGACCTAAAGAATTGCAAGAATACAGAGCAACCCACCCGGTTTTTACAACCTTTGGTGTTTCTTGTTCTGTAACCCTGCCTTTTGGTCAATATTCAAATGCGTATTTATTAAATCTGGGTAGCAACCGTTTTATTATTAGACCTCAGGTAGGTATGGTACACTATTGGGGGCCATGGTCATACGAACTAACATCTTCCGTTGTTTTCTTTACCAGGAATAATGATTTTTTTAACGATGGTGAACTCAAACAAAGAGCCCTTTTTGCCTTTCAAACACATCTTATAAGACAATTTAAGAAGCGATTTTGGGGTTCCGTTAGTGCCGGATATAATCAAGGTGCGGCCTCTATCGTTAATCAACAATTCAATGATGACCAAAGAGCAAACTTTGTTGGTGCGGCTTCTATAGGTGTCAGCTTTGCAGGTAGTCAGGGTCTTAAATTAGCATATGTTTATTCCAAAACACTTAAGGATGTTGGCGCTACTACTAATACCGTTCTCCTGGCCTGGTCTATTTTATTTAAATAATTGATTATGGCTTTAATCCAGAGTGAACACAAGCCCCCCTTTTAAGCCTCCCATTATTGTTGTTGACGAAACAGCAACACCGCCTCCTATGCCACCCGGGCCTCCGCCCACATAGACACCGCCCCAGGAAACAGGAAACAAAAGGTCTCCCTGAATTTTGATTCCAACTACATCACTTACATTAAATATTACCCCACCTTTAAAAGAAAAGGCAAATTCAGTTGTTGAATTTAACCTACGCGTGGTAATATCGGTATTTTCATTGTTTGGGCTTAATATTACAACTCCGGCAGTTCCCCCAAAGAAAGGGGTCACCTCACCTCCGCTGTCAAAGTAATTTGTTGCTCCAAGCTGAATCCAATCCATAGTAAGGTCTGCTAACCGTTGTTCATTTGGACTGATCACAATATCCCTGATAAAAAGCTCCGTGTCCATTCGCATATAGGTAAGTTCAGCCATTAAATCCGGAGCAGTTTCAATACCCACAGTGGCCGTCAAATATCCGCCATCCCCTGCTTTTAAATAGTTTCCACCATATTTTAATTTGGTTCCAAATTGATAACCATAATCAGCGGTTATTTTAATTTCTTGAGCATTACTTTGGAAAAAGATGCCCGCACAAATTATTAATAGAATTAGGCGCATTGCCTTTAAGTGAAGAATAGTTTTCATACCAACAAATCAGTTTACAAGGTTTGATAATAGAGCGCAAATATATATAAACAAATAGCAATTTTGAGTAGAGACTTTAGATCAGTTTGCATATATTTTAAGTACTTTTATGTGATTCAAAAAACAAACTTCCAATAGTTGTTGTAATGCAGAAATTAATAAAATTATCAGGATTGGTTATATTGATTTTCCTTGCATATGGAACTAACCTCTGCTATTCCCAAAATGCAGTAAATACAGACACAATAGATCAAACTGTTACCCCCTTTCGCAAAGGGCGCTGGCTTACCTCCTTGTCTGGAAACATTAGCACTACTACAAATGAATTAAAATCCACGAATAATAAAACAATCTCCAATGATTATGGAATAAACCTTTCAACAGGTACATTCTTTAAGGAAAGATGGTTATTTGGAGTTACTTTTCAGGCAGAAAGAAGGGAATCAAAGGGAGAATTTAATGTTGTTGGTGAATCATTTTATATTGGACCCCAATTTGCCAGGTATTTTTCAAAAACTAAAGATGGGTCGTTAT
>JABDPH010000089.1 GCA_013042925.1 Eudoraea sp. | reverse complement strand
CATCTGCATAGCGAATAATAGTGTAATTCATAAGCGCATAACCACGAGTCCAGGAACTACCATCTGTAAACGTATTCTCCTGTGATTTGTAATAGATATATTTCTTAGGAGAGTAAGGACCCGCATAAGGGAAACTTCTGATCCAGGCAGAACCGGGATGCGCTATCCAATCTAAGTAAGGGATTGTTTTTCTACCAATGGAATGATCAATTCTTGGGTCTAAAGGACCAGAATCCGGTACAAACGTAGTTTCATCGTTACCGTTAACAACAACATGGAAAAAACTGTTTTGTACTTCATTGGCAGCATCATTGTAGGATCCGTCTAACAAAGGCAATCCATTTGCTTGTGTTCTAAAGGAATTGGCCATTGAAAGACTAGGCTGGAAAAATCCACAGCAGTTACCGGGACCGTCAGGACCCGTATTATAAGGATAATTAAGATCATCAAAATAATTTGCATTTGCAGTACTTCCCGTGTTATTGGCAGATTCAACATCCATAACAGCTTCTGCATGGTTGTCATTTTCGGCATTGTAAATTTGCGAATAATCATCCAACAAAGCATACGTCAAACCATTGGAGGTAACCCCATTGGCAATAACATCATCAAACCATGTTATGGCTTCCGAGAATTTCCCCTGAAATAATTTAGCTTTCCCCATATAGGCTGCTGCAGCCCATTTATTAACACGTCCTGCATCAGTTACCTCAGGTAAATTATCATACGCATATTGGAAATCGGCTTCAATCTGTGACCAGGCTGTTCCTGTATTAGGAACGAGGATTACTTCCTCTGATGGAACGGTTTCATCAAAAACTGGGATGCTACCATAATGCTTCTGAAGATCAAAGTAAAAGTGACCTCGTAACAGTCGTGCTTCGCCCGTAATTCTAGCTGCGTCAGCCGTTGTCAACGCGTCCGGGTTGGCATTAACAGTTGCGAGAACCCTATTAGCCCTAGCTACGCCTTCGTAACGACCGCGCCACAGGTTATTTAAATCGCCCTGAGTGGGATCTGTTTCATAACGCTGAACAGGGTTAATCGATGAATAATCCCCGGCATCCGTTCCTTTATTGGCTTCACCACCCAAAATAGAACCGGTAATCCAATGGTTAGGTCCTTCAAACCTGTTCCCAAATACGCCATTCAATGCAGCATACGTGCCAATGAGCAGTCCTTCAATACCATCTTTTGTTCCCAACTGGGCATCAGCCAATGAACCGGCAGGTGGCACCTCTAAAAATTCATCGCTACATGAGATACCCAAAACCAGGGCACACATAACGAACACTCCGAAATGTTTAATCTTTTTAATTGTCATCATAACTTTTTTTTTCAAATATAATTAAAAATTTATCATAATTTTTCATAATCAAGGTCTTAGAGTCCAATATTAACATTTATCAAATACGATGGTGTAACCGGATAGTTACCTACATCAATACCAAATCGTACATCGGCATCACCACCAACAACCGGGTCTAAACCGCTATAACCGGTTATTGTCCAGATATTGTTTGCAGAAATTCCTACATCAAATCTGCTAAGTGTATTGGAATTGTCAACCAATTGGCTAAAGGAGTAGGTAAAGGCAAGTCTCTGAAGTCTTGCATAACTACCATCTTCTACATACCAGGAGTTGGAAGCTCCACTGGTACTAAGGTTAGAGGCACTTTCCCAGATAGGAGCAGCTGCGCTGTTACCTAGCTCCGGAGTCCACGATTGAAAAGCGGCAACACCTTTTGCAGAACCTTCAAACGTACCAAAGAAATCTCTAAACCATTTAGATTGGTTAAATACTTCCAGACCGGTAGACCAGTTCCAGAACATCTCCATCCTTAAATCCTTGTATTTCAAATCTATGGTTGCCCCACCACTGTAATTGGCTATAGGATCACCAAGATAAGTCCTGTCATCTGGTGTTATCGCACCATCTCCGTCAACATCTCTATACTTAAACCTACCTACGCCGGCTCCATCCTGAGAAGGAGAACTGGCAACATCGGCGTCACTCTCAAAGTATCCTATAACATCATAACCAAAAAAGGATGATAAAGGCTTTCCAACCTGATTCCTCGTTGGAGATATTCCTCTAAAAGTATCTCCGTCTAAAAAGTCGATTCCTGGAGCAAATTCTACTACTTCATTTTTAAGGAAAGTATTATTTATGGCAAATTCAAATCTAAAATCTTCCGTAAAGTTGCCATTCCAAACTACGCGTAAATCAATTCCTCTATTGAACATCTTTCCTACGTTTCTGGATGGTGCACTCGCAAAATTACCTGTGACACCTGCCAATGGAACAACAAATAGCAGGTCTTCTGTATCTCTTTTCCACCAGTCGAATTCAATATCTACATGGTTGTCTAAAATAGTAGCATCAAAACCAACGTTGGTTGTTGTACTGGTCTCCCACTTTGCATCCTCATTTCCTATACGACTTGTGGCAAAACCTTCATCAGCTCCGCTGTTCTGGCCACCTATAGGATAAAATGTATTACTCAAAGATGAGGCTGCCAAAGAAAACTGGTTGGCAGGATCCACATTGTTGGAGTTACCCATTTGACCCCATCCTGCCCGGACTTTTAAATCCTGAAAGAAGTTTTGGTTATCCATAAATGATTCGCCAATAATTCTCCAGGCTCCTGAGAATGCAGGAAAAGTACCATATCTATTGTTAGCACCGAAGACAGAAGAACCATCTCGCCGAACAACTGCAGAAAGATAATATCTTTCGTCATAGTTATACTGAAGCTGACCAAACAAAGAACTAAAGTTAGCTCCTTTGAATATAAAACTTTGAACCACCGGGCTCTGTACCGCAGAGAGGGTTACAAAATCTAAATCTGTAGAGAAAGGATTAATACCAGAACCCTGGATTCTTCTTCCCCTTGGGGCTGCAACCGGGGTATTTGTCCCTTCAATTGCTTCCTGGCCAAGTAAAACCTTTACTTTGTGTTTGTCAGCGAATAACTTTTCATAGGTAATGGTGTTCGTAAATGTATATGAGAAGCCATATGTTGAACCTTCACTAAAGCTAAAGCTAGCCTGTGGTTCAGAATCTCCCAGATATCTGTAATTGTAATCTCTATTAGTGAAATTAAAATAATAACCACCTATACTACTTCTAAAAGTAAAACCATCAAAAGGTTTAATTAACGCATAAAAGTTACCAAAGGCACTTGTATTAAATGCTACATCATCTCCTCTGTCTTGTTGTAATCTTCTAACCGGGTTACGCGGGTTGTTAAAACCTGCTGCCCTTGTACTTGCATAGCTGCCAAAATCATCAAATACCGGGATTATGGTAGGCATACGGTAGGCTGAAAGTACTTCGGATTCATCATTAGCAATACCTTGCCCTCCGTTACCACCGGTCTGACCTACAACTGAATTATAGGTAATCTGAAGGTTTTCTCCAATACTTAACCAGGGTGCCAGATCAAATTCTGAATTAAAACGGGCTGTAAACCTGTCCTGTTGGTTTGCCAAAAGAATACCAGCCAGAGACTGCATACTTAAGCCTATATAGAAGCGCCCATTCTCATTTCCTCCATCAAAGCCAAGGTTGGCCCTTAGAGCAGGAGCAATCCTTGTAATTTCTCTGTACCAGTTTGTACCTGCCAGGTTTGGACGTATTAAGAATACGTTTTCAGGATCTGCTTCATAGTTAGCCCGGATCTGTGCTAAATTTATATCGCTGGCTGAAACACCATTCTGCCCATCTGCATGCAGATAATCCGGGAAGGTTGGTGTTGCATTAGGACCATATTGTGGATGCGAATACTGTGGTGCAGTACCATTAGC
>JABDPH010000378.1 GCA_013042925.1 Eudoraea sp. | reverse complement strand
ATCTTCCAGAGGTATGGCCACACCGTTTACGGAAAGTGGATTGTTTGGGTCTGCCAGAGTACCGATAAAATTCGAGGCAGGTAAAACGATCAAATCTTCAGCCGTTGCTAGTCGAAATTGAGGTAGCCCGGCAAATGCCGGATTAATAGCTCCCAAATCTGTTAAACTCTCATCTTCAATTACCACTGCATTAGTAGCGCTTGCCTCAAAACTAATAAGTCTGGCATTTGCCTCTTCCTCAGTAAATAGTCCTGTGCCCGCTAAAGCGGCTAAAGCGGCTTGAATTCCTCCATTATAAGGTGCATAAGCCCCGTTTACAGCAGTTGCTGTCGCGGCATCCAAAGGCACTGGATTGTAGGGAACTGTAGTCAAATATGGTATTTTAGTTAAATCAGGAATATTGGCCACAACACCTCCTGCACCAGAAGCCGTAAGCGTAGCTATCAAAGCTCCATAAGATTGATCGAAACCAACGCCCGGAGGGCCGGAAACGGGTGTTATGGGGTCTGTCCCATCTCCCCCAGAGATTACATATCCCAGAACATCATTACTCCCTATCCACAATGAAAAGAATGATGGACTCTGGGCCACAGCCAATTCCAAAACACTTGCATCAGGGGTTGACCCTGTCATTCTTATAAAATAAGGATTAGCCAGACCCAGCGCCAAATTCCCCAAATTTCCATAGCCAGGCGCCAGGAGATGAAAACTTTTTGCTCCGGGTACGCCTAAATTATTAAAAGGGCCCGTAGGATTGTTAAGAGCTATATCTGTAGTCACCGTTACTGGACCTATAACAGATTCTAATGGAACAGGGCCGGCTCCTCCAAAAACTAGTCTTGGATCAAAACCCGGAATTCTATTGCCTGCTAAGGCTAATCCACCAAGATTGTCATTCGTCAATGGTTGTGTAAAACTACCACCGCCAACAAGTTGAAATTGTTGTGACAAAATGCTGGGTAATGAAAAATTTTGACTAGCACTAAATAGCGCACCATCAGAAAATCCAGCAGTAAAAGAGCTTCCCAAAGCTACAAAGTTAGAAAAGTCAGCAGATCCCGGAGTTGCAGGGGGTAACTCTACTTCTGGCTCTATCATTTCAAAGTCTTCCCTCTTATTGCAAGCCGAAAATCCTATAAGGCATACCAATAAACATATATATATATATTTCATTTTCATTGTATTATAATGTATTAATTGACCAAGACACGTAGTATATAGATCCTATGAACCCAGTTCCGAATGCGGTGAAATACTCTTTTCCAAGAATATTATTGCCACCGATCTTAAATGTTGATTTTATGCTGGGAACCCTATAATTAAATTGGGCATCAAGTACATGGAATTCCGGCACAACCCCGTTTCCAAAAGTAGCTTCCCAGAAATAATCATCACTGAATCTGTAGGCTACATTAAATCCGAAATTTTCAAAAAGTTCCGTATTGCCAAAAGATGCTTTAAACTTATGTTCCGGGGTGTTGAAATTAGACATAAAATCAGGGTTCGCTTCCTGATCAAAATCCTGCCTGGTAAAAGTATAGCTGCCGCCCAAATCATAATTTCCTAATATTCTTAGGGTTAATCCAAGGGATGCTCCATAAGAACTTATATCCACATCAGAATTTGTATATGCCCCCCATGTTTGTCTGTCCCCGTTAGCTATCGCCGCTACTGAAAGTGATCCATCACCTACGGTACCATAAAAGGGAGCGATAACTGTCTCCTGGGAAATGAAATCCTTATATCTGTTGTAATAGGTGCTGAAATCTATGACTAGATTTTTTAGTTTTCCCCTATATCCTACCTCAAAAGAAGTTACTTGTTCCGGCTTTACAAGTTCTGGGTTGGCTATTACCAGATCCGTAGGATCTCCAGATTCGCCAAATGCAATCACGGAACTCGCGGAATAAGAATTGTTATATGCAACTGCTCCTGTCTGGGTTATTGTAGACGGCTGACCCAAATCCTGACCACCACCGCTAACATCGAAGTTTCTGACATATCTATCCAGGTTATCCGGGGCAGAACCAATTAATATGGCCCTTCCGGCATCTAAACCTATAAATAAATCTTGAGTTGTGGGATTCCTAAACCCTGTTTGCACTGAGGCCCTTACATTATGTTCACTATTAATCGTAAGTCCTGCGGATAATCTTGGTGAAAAGAATCCGTCAAAAAATTCTGATTTATCGTATCGAATAGAACCTGTAAGTTTAAGGTTCATACTTTGATTTAATTCTAAATTTTTCTGGATTTGGGTGTAAAGGCCAAATTCTGAATAATTAATTGGGCCATCAAAATCAGTGTAAATTGTTCCGGAAGAATTTAAACTGTATTGTCTAAAAGAACCTCCTACCTGTATATCAGCAAAGTCAATTAAATGACTAAAATTGTAATTTGCATCGGAATGATAATATTTGGATGCATCCTTAAATTGAGACCCTGAAGCTAGATCAGGATCCTTAATAACACTATCAAATGCATTTTGAAATTCCGGTGATCCCGGAAGAAAACGGCCAGATTCTGCCTGAGCACGTGCTGCAGCATGCGCCTGGGCATCCGTGGCACCACCCAAAGTTGCCTGAACGTAGGTTCCGGTATATTCACCAAACCATGTATTGTCATCTTTCCATCTTCTATTGATATTAATTCCCGTGAAAACCATGTCATAGGAATTTCCAGCTTTATCCGCCACTAAATAACCCCTTAAGAAAAAATTATCATTTCTGATTTCTAATTTATGCTGTTCCTGAAAAAACCCATTTATATTGTACCGGTTGGTTCCCTGGTATATGGTTGCACCTGTTCCTACTTTACCCACATAGGATATTTCAAGGCTATTTCCGTCTATTGGCCTGTAAAACAAACCCCAATCTGCTTTAACACTCTCGGCATTATAATTGGTGAGATCTCTTTCATTATATCCTGTTCTACTCACATCTACTGACGGAACCAAGGCATTGGCCCCACCTGGGAGAATACCTAAGCCTTCAAGAGTAACCGCCACACTTTTGATATTTGCTGAAACTTCATCACCATATACATTTATTCCATCATAATCCAGATCTGCCCTGGTACGGGTAGGATCAAACTTATCTACTTCGCTTGTTGCTGCCCAATCTGTTCCCTTGAGATAACCAAAATTAACTTTTGCTGCAAATTTGTCAGAAAACTTATATGCTGCCCTTATGCCAAAATCTGTATAGCTATTATCGCCAGCCGCTTCCTGAGATGTAATACCCTGCTTTACAGAAACACTAATTCCCTGATAATCAAAGGGACTTTTACTGCGCATAAAAAGTATTCCATTAAAGGCATTCGCACCATATAAAGCCGAAGATGCACCCGGCAACAATTCAACACTTTGTACATCTGGTTCAACTAAACCAACCAGGTTGCCTATGGGAAAGTTTAGAGCGGGAGTAGAATTATCCATCCCATCTACCAGCTGCATAAAACGAGTATTTGCAAAAGTGGCAAAGCCCCGGGTATTAATCGATTTAAAGGTTAAACTGTTTGTATTAATATCAACCCCTTTAAGATTCTCTAAACCGCCATAAAAATCTGCCGAAGTCGTATTTTTTATTGCTTCTAAGCCTAAGCGCTCAACGGTTACCGGGGACTCAAATATTCTTTCTGGTGTTCTGGAAGCGGAAATCACTACTTCGTCTAAAAAGGTTTGTGTCTCACTGAGAATTACCGAAATTGTTTGATTGTTCGCTGTAACATCAGCGGTTGACTCGGAATAACCAATACTGGTTATCTTTAATTGAAAGGGGGGGATTTCAGAAGTTTCAAGAACAAAATTACCGTCAAAATCGGAGGTCGTTCCTATGGCTTTTCCAACTATAACGACATTCGCTCCTGGGACGGGTTGGCCATTTTCATCCACTACATTACCATTCACGATTGTCTGTGAATAAGCTCCCATACCCCACATTAGCAGGGAAAATAGAAAGATTCTTCTCATGTTAATTTTGAGTTAAATTAGTATAAGGCCAAGATACAGATTTTTTTAAACTGAAAATGTATAAAATAAAAAAACTATGTGTAAATAGTAGTAATTTCGCAATTTAAGTCTCAATTAACTGGTAAATTCATAATTTCAAACAAAAAGGCAACCATAAAATTGGTCGCCTTTAATTATATCTAATCTTAAACCAGCTATTCTACTATTCCACAGTAACTGATTTAGCTAAATTACGTGGTTGATCTACATTACATCCTCTCATTATAGCAATATGATAAGATAACAATTGCAGTGGTATGGTTGTTAAAAGCGGGGTTAGACTTTCTATAGTTTCAGGAACCTCAACTACGTGGTCTGCGAGTTCTTTTACCTGATCATCTCCCTCAGTAACAATAGCTATAATTCTTCCCGATCGGGATTTTATCTCCTGAATATTACTAACTACTTTTTCATAATGACCTTTATTGGTAGCAATTACGATAACCGGCATTTGTTCATCAATAAGCGCAATAGGGCCATGTTTCATCTCTGCCGCGGGGTATCCTTCCGCATGAATATAACTTATTTCTTTAAGTTTAAGTGCCCCTTCCAAGGCTACGGGAAAGTTATAACCTCTGCCCAGATATAAACAGTTATCCGAATCTTTATATTCATTTGCAATTATTTCAATCAGAGGATTAGATTGAAGCGCTTTTTCCACTTTAACCGGTATATTCTCCAGCTCAGAAAGGAATTCATGAAACTTGGATTCAGAAAATTTACCTTTTTCTTTTGCCAGCTTTAGCGCAATTAGTGTCAATACGGTTATCTGAGTTGTAAATGCTTTTGTTGAAGCAACACCTATTTCAGGTCCGGCATGTGTATACGCCCCGGCATGAGTCTCTCTTGCAATGGAAGAGCCTACTACATTACATACCCCAAACACGTATGCTCCATTCTCTTTAGCCAGTTTAATTGCCGCCAATGTATCGGCGGTTTCACCGGATTGCGAAATGGCAATGACCACATCATTTTCAGTAATTACCGGATTTCTATATCTAAATTCTGACGCGTATTCTACCTCTACAGGTATTCTGGCCAAATCTTCAAAAATATACTCCGCTACTAAACCGGCGTGCCACGAAGTTCCGCATGCAACAATAATGATCCTGTCTGCATTGAGAAACTTTTCCAAATTCTGATCAATTCCTGACATTTTTATTATGCCCTGATCTACCAGTAATCTTCCTCTATATGTATCCTTAATCGCACTTGGTTGCTCATAAATTTCCTTTAGCATAAAATGATCGTACATCCCCTTTTCAATTTCCTCAAGGTTTAATTGAAGCTCCTGAACTAAAGGATAGGCTATTGCATCATTTTTTATTTTACGCAGTTTTATTTCTTTTCCAAGACGTACAATGGCCATTTCCTGATCTTCGAGATAAACTGCATTATTTGTAAATTCTATAAAAGGTGACGCGTCTGAAGCTATGAAAAACTCATCCTCACCAATACCTATTGCCAATGGACTTCCTAGTTTGGCAACCACAATTTCATCTGGCTTTTGAACATCAAATACAGCGATAGCATAAGCCCCAACAACCTGATTTAAAGCAATCTGCACGGCCTTACCTAATAGTACGTTTTCCTTTTTCTTTACTTCTTCAATAAGATTCACCAAAACCTCGGTATCGGTGTCAGATTCGAAGTTATATCCTCTTGTAGTGAGTTCTTGTTTAATAGATTCATAATTTTCAATAATCCCATTATGAATAATTATCAGATTTCCCGAATTTGAATAATGAGGATGTGAGTTTACATCATTTGGAACTCCATGAGTTGCCCATCTTGTGTGTCCAATGCCAACATTCCCATTCAAGGATATATTGTTTTCTGATCGATCTTTTAGATCTTTAACCTTGCCCTTGGTCTTGGCCAGATTAATCCTATTTCCATCGTATAAGGCAATTCCTGCGCTGTCATAACCGCGGTATTCAAGGC
>JABDPH010000377.1 GCA_013042925.1 Eudoraea sp. | reverse complement strand
TCAAAGCCCCTTTCTTATAGCATAGAAAATGCTTCGGATTTAATTGAATTAGCTACGGCTAAGTTCTTTAAGAATCGAATTAAATGAAAGCTATTTGAGTAATAGGCAGGCTTCAAGCTATGATATGATTCATGCATTCGTACCTTACTGAATGACCAATGTATCCCTATATTCCTGAACAATTGCAAAATATCCCAGGGGAAATACGTTGGGTTGGCCAACATTGTCTGATATATCTATATTATCAATATCGGTTATGTCAAAAACATTACCCCTAACCGTAGCAACAGGGGTGGAAAAAATACCTGCATCATTGGTGGTTTGCTCAATCAGGAGATCCATGTAATTATAAAAATTCTGATCGGCCCCCATAAGTCCAATCTCTATTTCTGTATTTGGTTCAAATAACTGATCATAGAAGTATGAAAAACTAAATTGCTGTCCTTTATAAAATTTGTCTTCTGTAACCAGAAATTCACTAAAGCTAAAGTCAATAAGATAAAAACTATCCCTATCAGGATCATCTGTAAACGTTACTATTACTTCTGTTTCATCATCACTGAACAGTGTTCCATCTCCTTGAATCAAAGAATCAATCGGAACTGATGGCACATATTCTGTGACCGCCAGATATAATCTGCCCTCATGCCTGATCAATAGGTTGAAGACCAGGTTCCTATCTAGTATGCTGGTAGGTATTCTCTGATCTGATGAAAAGTTGGGATCAGGAGTATAAATGCCGGATCCGGGTATTTCTTCAGCCAAATTGGAAAAACCTGAATTTATAATTATTCCATCTTCATATTCATCATATTGAATTAAAACACTTTCTGCTGAAGTTGGTGTATTATTATTAAAAAAATCGCTGCTCAAAGATAACTTAACCTCCACAGGAATATAGGGTTCATCTATGTCAACCCGTATAAGGGCATCCACTACTAACCTTGGTTCCTCAGACGGAAGTTCCACGTCTATGACATCTTCACAGGCAACATTCAGCACTAAAAACGCTAAGAGGTAGATGTATTTTTTCATAGTACGACTTAAAATTTAAAATTATAGGTTACAGAAGGGACGATACCAAAAATAGAAGTACGTACGGCTTCATTGACCCCTGTATCCTGATTTTGTCTGAAATTAATAGATGCAGCATTCATTCTATTATAAACATTATATAGGCTGAATACCCACTCTGACTTCCAGTTTCTCCCTTCATTTTTCTTTGGGGTCAAAGTTGCCGATATATCCAATCTATGATAGGCTGGCAATCGCTCCTCATTTCGCAATCCATAATAAGGAACTACAATTCCCTGAAACTCAAACTGCCCAATGGGATAGTTAGTCGGCTGTCCGGTTTGATATACAAAATTACTATTGAAAGCCCATTTCTTATTTAGATTGTAACTTCCGTATACTGAAATATCATGTGTTTTATCAAAAGGAGTACTATACCATTCTCCAAGATTAATACCTGTTTCCATATTAGACCTGCCATTATCCTCAACAGGAGCTCTGCCGGGAGTTCTTTGTTCTGAACGGGATAATGTATAAGCAAGCCATCCCTGAAATTTTCCCTGATTTTTTCTAAACAGCAGTTCGAGCCCATATGCCCGGGCAGATCCGTTTAAAATTACTTGTTCAATAGCATTATTGGCTATTAAGTTTGCCCCATCTATATAATCTATTCTATTTTGAATGTCTTTATAAAAAACTTCAGTCTCAAAGGAATAATCGCCGTTTTCTATGTTTCTAAAATATCCAAGCGCATATTGATCCAGCAACTGTGGCTTAACAAATGGTCCACTGGGTGTCCATACATCCAAAGGAGTAGGGGAACTGGTATTTGAAAGTAGGTGAAGGTATTGCGCCAGCCTTGTATAACTGGCTTTAAAAGAATTATCCCGGTTTAACGTATACGCTAAAGAAATACGTGGTTCTAAATTTGCGAATGTAGCCAAAGTTTCGCCTATTGGGTTTATTGTTCCAATGGGTTCTGCTTCCCTGTAGACAAGAAGAAAGGGATCAAAAACAACCGGGTTATTATTTTCATAAACATTTAATTCATCCTGCCCCAGTCTCATAAAATAACTAAATCTTAAGCCGTATTGTAAACTTAGGTTTTCTGTTACATTATGTTCTACACCCAAATAGGCCGCAAATTCATTTGCATATTTTTCAATGAGTTGTTCTTCCACAATTCCAGATTCCGGACTGTTTGGTACTATTTTTCCAGGATTGAATTTATAGTAGATATTATTTAACCCATAATTCAGTTGCAAATTTTCACTTAGATAATGCTTAAGGTCATATTTGACATTAAAATTCTTAATTCCAGAATTCCATTTAAATCCTACAAAATCGAGCTCCAGGCCATAGTAATAGTCAGAATAGATTAGGGAGAGGTTCGAGAATAGTTTATTAGAAAAAAGGTGGTTCCAACGAAAGTTAA
>JABDPH010000376.1 GCA_013042925.1 Eudoraea sp. | reverse complement strand
ATAAGAAAAGAGAATGCGGATAAGGCATTTAACGCGGCGGCTTGTATTGGTTGCGGAGCATGTGTGGCAGCTTGTAAAAATGCCAGCGCCATGTTATTTACTTCAGCCAAAGTATCCCAGTTTGCATTATTACCACAGGGACGTGTTGAAGCTACAGAACGCGTGCAAAACATGGTACGCCAGATGGATCTGGAAGGCTTTGGAAATTGCACTAATACTGGTGCTTGTGAGATAGAATGCCCAAAGGGAATTTCATTGGAGAATATTGCCAGAATGAACAGGGAGTATTTAAGTGCCTCTATAAAAGGTTAATTTAGAAATTTACATCTTCATAGAATCCCGGGTAGTATTATCCGGGATTTTTTTTGGAATGGTGCCCTATCTTTTTTGCTATTTTTACCATAACTATTAACCTATGAAGTCATCTGCACAAAAAATTAATTCAAAATTACCAGAACTACCTGAATCCATATTTACTACCATGAGCCGCCTTGCAAAAGAGCATGAGGCTATTAACATTTCGCAGGGTTTTCCCAATTTTGAACCAGATCCTGTACTTATTGATTTGGTTGCAAAAGCAATGAAAGACGGTTATAATCAATATGCTCCTTTAGGTGGTATCTATCCTCTTAGAGAGGTTATAGCTGAAAAAATCTCTCTTTTGTATGGGGCTAATTATCATCCGCAGTCTGAAATAACCTTAACGGTAGGTGCTACTCAAGCCATTTTTACTGCTATTTCAGCAATGGTCTGGCCAGGTGACGAGGTAATAGTACTTAAACCGGCCTATGATTGTTATGAGCCTGCAATTAAAACAAATGGGGGGATTCCTGTTTTAATTCAGTTAAAGGGAAAAGAGTATTCCATAGACTGGGATGAATTTAAGGCACATCTTAACGACAAAACCAGGATGGTGATTATTAATACCCCACATAACCCAAGTGGGATGGTTTTTTCTAGTTCTGATATGTTACAACTCCAAAGTTGCTTAAAGGATACAAATATTATCTTGTTAAGTGATGAAGTTTATGAGCATATAGTATTTGATAGTAACACACATGAAAGTGCTTCCAAGTACCCCGATTTGGCATCTAGAAGCTTTGTTTGTGCCTCATTTGGTAAAACTTTTCACGCAACCGGATGGAAAATGGGTTATTGTGCAGCACCAGCAGAACTAATGAAAGAATTTCAGAAAATTCATGAATTCAATGTGTTTTGCGTTAATCATCCATTCCAGCGGGCACTAGCCGAATATCTGAAACAACCTGCCCACTATTTGGATTTAGGTCCGTTTTATCAGGAAAAACGCGATTTGTTTTTAACCGCAATCCAAAATTCAAGATTCAAGTTTACCCCAACCCAAGGAACTTATTTTCAACTATTGGATTTTTCAGAAATCAGTGACGAAAGCGATGTTGCTTTTTCAGAAAGACTCACTAAAGAGTTTGGGATTGCTACTATCCCAATTTCAGTTTTTAATAAAGATCTTGTAGATAATAAACAGATTCGGATTTGTTTTGCAAAGACCCCTGAAACCCTTTTAAAAGCAGCTGAAATTATAACAGCAATCTAGCTACTGTTTATTAAATAAAATTGCAGTAACATTAATTCTATTCCATGGCATCCTGTATCAGGGCCATAAAATCTCCTATCTTGGAAGGTTCCAGCCATCTTGTGACCACTACCAGGTTATTGGCCTTGTCAATAACAATAAAATTCCCGCCAAAACCTGCAGCATAATAGACGTCTTCTGAAAGTCCCTTCCATTGCCGATCTCCCTTTTTATTAAGCCACCACATATAACCATAGTTAGGATTTGGTGCCGAAGGTGTTATTGCCTCTTTTACCCAGGCCTCACTAAGAAGCTGTTCCGAATTCCATTTTCCATTATTAAGGAATAGCAAGCCAAAACGCGCCATATCTTCAGTACTTATAAAAATCCCTGCCCCTGAATGACCGCCACCTGTAACGGATTTCATTTTTATTCCGTCAATTACCGTCCAGGCATTGTCATAGCCATACCAGCGCCAGGTAGTTGAAGTACCAATTTTATCCATTAAATACTCCTTGAGTACTACAGGAACGGGCTTTCGCCACACATGGGTCAATGCATAAGCCAATACGTTTACGCGTACATCATTGTACTCCATTACCGTGCCCGGTTCATTGAGTTTTCTAAATTTCCAATCGTCCAGTCCTCCTTCTTTCGGCGGCCTGTCTGCCCAATCCTTACCTCCCCATAGTTCTCCGGACCAATCTGAGTTTTGTTGTAATAAATGCTTCCAGCTAATTTTGCTATTATGTTCTCCTGCAAATGTGCCATCCCAGATATAAGAGGAAACTTTGTCATCTGTGCTTTGAATTAGATGATTGTCTACCGCGAGGCCTGCCACTGTAGACAAAAAACTTTTGGTAACACTAAAAGTCATATCTACCCGTTTTATATCGCCCCATTGCTGAACAATGTAACCGTTTTTCAAAATTATCCCTGCCGGACCCCCTCTTTTTTTTGTAGGCCCTAAAATTTGATGAAATGGTTCGTGAGCAAATCCCTTTAAAATTGCAATACGCAAATCTCTAGACCCTGAATATTCATTACTTTTCGCAAAATTGACTGCTTCGTTAAGTTTATTTCCATCGAGATTAAAAGCGGAGGGGGGCCGTTCTTGCCAAGTAGCGTTTCTTTCAGGAAAATAATATGCCTGCTGACTTATTGTAGTATTCATTGAAAATAGCAAAAAAGCGAAGGCAAGATTTTTTATATCCATTGTTTATACATTTTATTTTTCCAAGGTAATCAAATTGAGTTTCATTAGCCAATCCATTTGTTTATCGTTGCCTATATAATAAGGGTGTTCTCCAAACCTTATAAATCCATTCTTTTCATAGAATCTGATTGCTTTATTGTTCTTCTTCCAAACTCCGAGCCAGATGTAACTTTTGTTTTTGTTAGTCGCAATACGCTTAATATGATCTAGCATAAAATGCCCTATCTTATTTCCCTGAAATGTGCTTTTTACATAAATTCTTTCTAGTTCGATAGAATCTTTATCCTTTACATCTCCCTGGGCTTCATTTTCATTTAATTTAAAATATCCTATTGGCTCATCTTCCAAGTAAACAAGGTAAAAATGCATCTGAGGATCTGCCAGTTCATTTAAAAGTTGTTTTCTGGAAAAAGCTTTTTCCATATAGGCTTTAAAATCATCCGGGTTATTATGCTTTTCAAAGGCTTCAATAAATGTCTCTATGGAAATAGAAATAATCTTATCTAAATCGGTATTAGTGCATTTTGCCAAATGAAGATTCATGCCTGTATATAATATCCACGAAAATAAAAAAAGGAGTAAAACATATTGCTTTACTCCTCTCAATTTATTCTGATATTATGTACTAAAACATAAACAATTTTCTGGTCAGCATTATTATACCGCTAAAAAACTCGTTTCGGTATACCTGGATTTCTTCTTCAATAGGTCTGTGGTTAATTTGTGCGTCCATAGCTTTAAAAATTTAATAAAATATGATTTGGGGTTGAAAAATTATGAGTTAAAGATAATGTGTATGATTCAAGACTCTAAAAATTTGTTGTGAAGCATCTCCAAATTGTTGTGAAATAAGTAACTAATTTCAATATGTCGATAAAGTGTATAATATGATCGTTAAACGGTCATCTCCGGAATATCACCTTCAACAATCAAAGACCCCTCTGTTGCTTGTTTTATAGTATCAACAGTTACCCCGGGAGCCCTTTCAAGTAAACGGAATCCCTTAGAGGTAACCTCCAGAACCCCAAGATTGGTAACTACTTTTTTTACACAACCCACACCGGTAAGAGGCAGTGAACATTTTTTTAACAGCTTTGATTCGCCCTTTTTGTTGGTATGCATCATGGCAACAATAATATTCTCTGCCGATGCAACAAGATCCATTGCTCCACCCATACCCTTAACCATTTTCCCGGGTATTTTCCAATTTGCAATATCCCCATTTTCTGCTATTTCCATAGCCCCTAGAATCGTAAGATCTACATGTTTTCCACGGATCATTCCAAAACTAGTTGCAGAATCAAAAAAGGAAGCTCCAGGCAATGTTGTAATAGTCTGTTTCCCTGCATTGATAATATCGGCATCTTCTTCCCCTTCATAAGGGAATGGACCCATGCCTAAAACACCATTTTCACTTTGAAATTCAACGCTGATATCGTCCCGGACATAATTTGCAACTAAGGTGGGAATCCCAATGCCGAGATTAACATAATACCCGTCTTTTACTTCCCTGGCTATTCTTTTTGCAATACCAATTTTATCCAGCATAATATTTTCCTTACTTCGTATTTAGTTCCTCGATCTTAAAGTCCGTTGTTCTATTCTTTTTTCATAGTGTTCTCCCTTGAAGATGCGTTGTACAAATATCCCGGGAATATGTATTTCATTTGGATCAAGACCACCGGCCGGTACCAGTTCTTCGACTTCTGCAACTGTTATCTTAGCTGCACCGCACATGCAAGGGTTAAAATTTCGGGCGGTGCCTTTGAAAATTAAATTCCCTGCTTCATCACCCTTCCAGGCTTTAACGAATGCAAAACTGGCCTCAAAGGCATGCTCCAGAACATACATTTTACCATTAAAATCTCGTGTTTCCTTGCCCTCTGCTACTTCTGTCCCATAACCTGCGGGGGTATAAAAAGCTGGAAATCCGGCTTGGGCAGCTCTGCACTTTTCCGCCAGCGTCCCTTGTGGTGTTAATTCAACTTCCAGTTCTCCGCTCAACATCTGCCTTTCAAATTCTTCATTTTCGCCTACATAGGAGGAAATCATTTTTTTGATCTGGTGTTTTTGTAACAATAAGCCGAGACCAAAATCATCAACGCCAGCATTATTGCTTATACAGGTAAGATCTTTTATCCCCAGGCGAACAAGCTCCGAAATTGCATTTTCCGGTATTCCACAAAGACCAAAACCTCCCAACATAAAGGTCATTCCGTCTTCTACTCCAAGTAATGCCTCCTCCACATTGGCCACCGTTTTACGTATCATAAGCTAATAAATATGGTTATTTCCTATAGCTACTAAAATACATTTTTAAATAAAAAAAACCCGCTTTTTAGCGGGATTAGTTT
>JABDPH010000375.1 GCA_013042925.1 Eudoraea sp. | reverse complement strand
GAGTTAGACAGTACCCGATATCTTGAAAATACTTTGGTGAGGCTAGACGCGTTAATTGGTGTTGATCTTAAAACCGGCACTTATTCCTTTTTAAAGAACGAGGGCTTTATTAACAATCTTCCCTTAGTTTTTGCGGGATTTGTGAAGAATTTAGAAGAAAAACAAGAAGTGGATATTAAATTCAGAACTCCTTCATCCAAGTTTCATAATTTCTTGGCGGTAATTCCTGAAGTCTATACTCAAAACATAAAAGATGTAAAAACGACTGGGAATTTTAATGTTGATGGCGAGATAACAGGAATTATAGATGATGAACATATCCCGAATTTTAATATCCAGATTGATGCCAGGGATGCTTCCATAAAGTATCCAGATTTGCCAAGGGCGATAAAGAACATCAATATGGACATCAGTATTAAGAATTCTTCTGGCCTGGCAGAAGATACTTATATAGATATTGACAATGCCTCCTTTGCCATCGAAAATGACCGTTTTGAATTGAACTCAAGGCTCACTCAATTAATGGGAAATACCAAAGTGCAGTCGCATGTTGTATGTAATATGAATCTTGCAAATATTTCCAGCGCTTACCCTATGCCCCAGGCCCTGGATATGAAAGGGCAGCTCGATGCCGATATTACTACCTCTTTTGATATGGAATCCATAAAAAAGAAGAGGTATGAAAATACAGAACTGAATGGTTATTTGAAGGTAAAAGAACTGAGGTACAATTCAGATGATTTATCTGGTCCTTTCGCTATACATAGTGCTGGCATGGAATTTTCACCGGCAATTGTCGTGCTCAACAATATGAATGGCCAAATAGGGAAAACAGATTTTAATATAGACGGAACCATTAAAAACCTGTTAGGTTTTTTGTTTAATGATGAGAAAGTAACAGGCAGTTTCAAAATGAATTCAAACACTTTTGCCCTGGCCGATTTTATGTCAAAGGAAGAAATTGCAGATTCCAAAAAACCTACTACTGAATTAAGCAATGAAGGATCAGAACTTAAAACGGAAAAAATTCAAATCCCGTCCTTTCTTGATTGTATAATTGACGCGCGGGCAAGTTCAGTCATTTATGATAACTTAATTCTGCGAAATGTAAAAGGACGATTAAGAATTGTTGATCAAAAAGCCGAGCTTTCCAATTTCGAGTCTTCATTGTTTGATGGGAATCTGAACTTAAACGGGTTTACAAGTACCAAAGGTGAAACACCTGATTTTCAGATGCAATTGGGGATGAGCAATTTAAATTTAGCAGATACCTTTAAGTCTCTGGAGTTATTCAGGACCCTTGCCCCAATGGCAGCATCCCTGGAAGGAAAGTTAAATTCGGCAATAAATATTTCCGGTAGGCTTAATGATGATTTTACTCCGGATCTGAACACCATATCCGGAACGGTAAATGCAGAGTTGCTGGCTATAAAATTAAATCCTGAAAATAGCAAAATTTTAAATGAACTGAATTCACGTTTGAATTTCATTGAAGCGGACAAATTTGATCTTAATACCTTAAAAACGGTACTTTCATTCAAAGATGGCGTTGTTAAGGTTAAGCCATTTACAATAAACTACGGTGATATTGCTATTGACGTGGATGGCAGCCATTCCTTTGATAATAAGCTGGATTATAATTTAAATATTGAAGTCCCTCGAAAATATTTGGGTAAACAGATTAATTCACTAATCGCCCAGATTGATGATAAGGAATTGGATAACTTAACACTCCCGGTAAAAGCTAGTGTTGGGGGCTTTTATGATGCACCAAAGGTTAATACTGATCTAAGTGCGGGAATAAAAGATTTAACTTCAAGATTACTTGCTGTACAGAAGCAAAAATTGATTAATAAAGGCACTGAGAAAGCAGGAGAATTGATAGGAGGTATTTTATCAGCAAATGATAGTGAGAAAGACTCTTTGGGCGAGACAAGTACAGAAAATGTAAAATTAAATGAAGTTTTAGGAGGTGTATTGGCAGAACAGACAGCAAATAAGGATACTTCCAATATAAATAGAGATACGATGTCTACTGAAGACCCTGTAACAAAAGCAGCAAAAGGAATTCTCGGAGGAATTTTAGGCGGAAAGAAAAAAAGTAAAAACGGTTCAAAGGATGCGGAAGATTCGATTAACTAATTCCCAGACCAACATACAAACCCTCATTCCCCCGAATATTAAACACGGTATTATCTTCAAAAATTAAGTATTGGCCCTTTATTCCTTTAAGGATGCCCTTAAAGGTTGTTATTTTTTGAAGATTTAGGCTTTTCACTTTTATAGGATATTGCAAAACAGGAAACTCCATATGGGTTTCCTGATTGTTTTCTATATAATAGGCAACAGCTTCATCCGGGATGTATTGGCTTAACTTATTTCGCCATTGAATCAAATCTACGTCTTCTATTGTATTTGTGAGCATTTTGCGCCAATTGGTTTTGTCGCTGACATGTTCTTTTAAGGCCAGTTCTGTTATACCGGCCAAATATCGATTGGGTACTTCAACAATTTCAATAGCTTCATGTGCTCCCTGATCAATCCATCTGGTCGGGATCTGAGATTTCCTTGTGACACCTACCTTCACATTACTTGAATTTGCAAGGTATACTATGTGAGGTTGTAATTGCACTTTCTTTTCATAATCCAAATCGCGGTCTTCCTTATCTAAATGTGCCGTGCTAAGTTCTGGTCTCATTATCCAATCACCGGCAGCAGGAGTTTCAAAAAAACATGTTTGACAATATCCCTGCCTGAAAATAGGCCTGTCTTCTTCACAATTCAGGCATTGGTATTTTATAAAGCTTATTTGTAATTCTTTGTCCAGTACCTGGTTGACATTTAAGAAGTCTTCATTAAATATCAAATAATACTGAATAGGTTGGCCCATTTCAGATTGCATCTTGCGCAATACACCCTCGTAACGCATGAATCGTGATTTTTGTTAAAAATTCATTTGAAAATACTAACTTTATCCGTTAGGTTTAAGCCATTAAAGATACCCAAAAATGCCGATACCTTTATTTAATTCTATTGCTTCATGGCTTTTGAAAAAGCGCTATCACCAGATAGAACTTTTTCTGAAGTACCCTGCAGAAGTACAGGAGGAAGTTTTGTTTCAATTATTGGGAATTGCTGAAAACACAAAGATTGGCAGGGAACACGAATTTAGCTCAATTACGAGTTATAAGGCTTTTGCGGAGCGGATTCCTATCAGTTCCTATGAGGAAATAGAACCCCTAATAGAGCGTACCAGAAGAGGAGAACAAAATATTTTTTGGCCAACAGCCATTAAGTGGTTTGCAAAAAGTAGTGGAACAACCAATGCTAAAAGTAAATTTATTCCGGTAAGTGCTGAGGCTTTGGAAGATTGCCATTATAAATCGGGTAAGGACTTATTGTGTCTGTACTTAAACAACAATGAGAATTCACAGTTATTCACGGGCAAAAGTCTTCGCCTTGGAGGGAGTAAGGAATTATATGAAGATAACGGTACATTTTTTGGCGATCTATCAGCCATTTTAATAGATAACATGCCTTTCTGGGCAGAGTTGAGTAGTACCCCTAGCAGCAGGGTTTCTCTTATGAGCGAATGGGAAACTAAAATGAATGCTATTATACAGGAAAGCATACAGGAAAATGTTACCAGTTTGGCCGGTGTTCCATCCTGGATGTTGGTTCTATTAAACAAAGTACTGGAAGAAACGGGTAAGAATAACTTGTTTGAGGTATGGGATAATCTTGAAGTATATTTCCATGGCGGCGTAAGTTTTAATCCATATCTGGAGCAATATCATAATCTGTTGCCAAAAAGGAATTTCAACTATTATGAGATTTATAATGCCTCGGAGGGATTTTTTGCCATTCAGGACCGGAATAATGCAGATGATTTATTGTTAATGCTTGATTATGGAATTTTTTACGAATTCATTCCGATGGAATCCTATGGTCTTCCAGATCAGAAAGTACTTCCGCTATGGGAGGTTGAGGAGAATCAGAATTACGCCATTATCATTACGACAAATTCAGGACTTTGGCGTCATTCCATAGGCGATACCATTCGTTTTACTTCTACCAATCCATATAGGATAAAGGTTACAGGTAGAACAAAACACCATATCAATGCCTTTGGCGAGGAGCTCATAATTGAAAATGCTGAAGAGGCACTTAAAAATAGTTGTCAGAAGACCGGTGCTGAAATAATGGATTATACGGCCGCACCAATTTTTATGTCACAAAATGAAAAAGGGGCCCATGAATGGATTATTGAATTCCGTAAGGCTCCTGAAGAAATTCAATACTTTACAGAAGTATTGGACAATGCCCTTAAATCATTAAATTCTGATTATGAGGCAAAGAGGTACAATAGTATGACATTAAAAATGCCCAAAGTTCATATGGCAAGGAAAAACCTCTTCTATGATTGGTTAAAGTCTAAAGGAAAACTGGGTGGCCAGCACAAGATTCCGCGATTATCCAATGAAAGAATTTATGTAGATGAATTGTTGGAAATGAACAGCTAAATCCATTCATAGTTATAGCTCCCCTTGCTTCTTGACACCATTGATTAAGCTACTATATCGATGAAATACACCAATTAATCCAAAAAATTCTGGGAATAGTATATTAATAGTCACATTGCAGGTCCTAACTTAACCCGATTATTAATAAACATCACATTTATGGCAGAACGACTGGTTGTTTTATCCGATATGTGGGGCGCGAAAAAAGGACTATGGATAACTTCGTATTTAGGTTATTTACAACAATATTTTGATATTGTTTTTTATGACAGCCTTCAGCTTTCCGATATAAAACTTGATGACTATACAGCTGAAAACGTCTGTGAAGCGTTTAGTAAAGGAGGCATGAATACGGCATTAGCTCAACTTTTAAAAAAAGAAAGAGAAGAAAGTCATTACCTCACTTTTTGTGCAGGTGGTATTATTGCCTGGAATGCTGCATTACGTGGTCTGCCCATAAAATCGCTAACCGCAGTTTCTCCTTTAAACCTCCATTTACAAACTGAAAAACCTGACTGTAAGATTAATTTGCTTTACGGTGAATATCAGGAGGATAAACCGACGGCTAAATGGGCATCCGAAATGGATGTCAATATGGAAATTGTACCTAAGTTCGGCAGGGAATTATATAGTGATGACAAAATAATCCAAAAGGTAAGTTTGAATTTGCTGCAGGGCCTATTAAAAAATACTCTTAGTTTTAAGAAACTGCCTTTAGTTTCTTGATAGTTTCAAAGGACAATTTATTCTCTGCATAAGGTTTGGTAACCTTAAATTCTGTTTCTTCACTGCTGGGAAGCTCAAACATTGCATCAGTAAAGACGGCTTCGCATAAAGATCGTAAACCTCTGGCTCCTAATTTGTATTCAACTGCTTTTTCTACAATATAATCCAAAGCTTGGTCAGTAATTTTAAAGCTAATGCCATCCATGGCAAATAGTTTTTCATACTGTTTTATTATTGCATTTTTGGGCTCAGTTAAAATAGCTCTCAGTGTTTTTTCATCCAGAGGATTCATATGTGTCAGGACTGGTAGTCTCCCAATTATTTCAGGAATCAATCCAAATTCTTTCAGATCCTTTGGTATGATATATTGAAGTACGTTTGAATTATCCAAACTTTCTTCTTTTTTAGCAGCACTATAACCAATAGCCTGCATATTTAATCTTTTTGTAATAATCCGTTCTATACCATCAAAAGCTCCACCGGCGATAAACAGGATATTTTCTGTATTTACTTCTATAAATTTTTGATCGGGGTGTTTTCTTCCGCCTTTGGGTGGTACATTTACCATGGTTCCCTCTAATAATTTTAGCAATCCCTGTTGTACGCCTTCTCCGGAAACGTCGCGTGTAATGGAAGGGTTGTCACTTTTACGGGCAATTTTATCAAGCTCGTCTATGAAAACAATACCTCTCTCCGCTTTTTCCAGATTGTAATCTGCAGCTTGCAAAAGACGCGTAAGGATACTTTCAACATCTTCACCTACATATCCTGCCTCAGTTAATACTGTTGCATCAACAATAGCTAGTGGGACATTAAGCATTTTTGCAATGGTTTTGGCCATAAGAGTTTTACCGGTACCGGTTTGCCCAACCATCACAATGTTACTTTTTTGAATCTCTATATCATCCTCTTTGGAGTGAGGCTGCAATAGTCTTTTGTAGTGATTATAAACTGCTACTGATAGTACTTTCTTAGTGCGTTCCTGTCCAATGACATAGGCGTCCAGAAAACCTTTAATTTCAAGAGGTTTCTTTAGGATAAGTTCAGAAGACAGGTCATCATTCTTTGATTGCTTCGATTCTTCTGCCACTATACCGTGTGCCTGTTCTATACATCTATCACATATATGTGCATCTAAACCTGCTATCAATAGATTTGTCTCAGGTTTTTTTCTTCCGCAAAAAGAACATTCCAGATTTTCCTTAGCCATAATTTATACTAGATTTCTAAACAATAACGAAACAAAAGCTATTTTGGTTCATTAAAACATACCCATAACACTAGAAATATGGGTATTTCGTCGAAATTAATCTTTATCCCTTTCTAATATTTCATCAATCATACCATAATCCATGGCTTCTTTAGCCTTCATCCAATAATCCCGGTCACTGTCTTCATAGACCTTATCAAATTTTTGCCCTGAGTGTTTAGATATAATATGGTATAATTCATCCTTAATTTTAAGTACTTCCTTGGCAGCAATCTCAATATCACTTGCCTGCCCCTGTGCTCCGGACATTGGTTGGTGTATCATTACCCTGGAATGTGTTAAACCACTGCGTTTACCTTTTTCGCCGGCGCATAAAAGAACGGCAGCCATAGAAGCAGCCATTCCTGTGCAGATTGTAGCCACATCAGGTTTAATAAATTGCATGGTGTCATAGATACCGAGACCCGCATAGACGCTACCTCCCGGAGAGTTAATATAAATCTGAATATCTTTTGATGAATCTGCACTGGCCAGAAAAAGTAATTGTGCCTGCACAATATTGGCCACCTGGTCATTAATTCCTGTTCCCATAAAAATAATACGATCCATCATAAGTCTGGAGAAAACATCCATTGCAATTGCATTTAGTTGTCTTTCCTCAATAATGTTTGGTGTCATGTTGACCGGATACATACTACTAATAATACGCTCATAGTACATGCTGTTAATGCCCTGGTCTTTAAT
>JABDPH010000371.1 GCA_013042925.1 Eudoraea sp. | reverse complement strand
GGATTAACAGGACCCGCAGGGCCGCAAGGACCGGCAGGTGCTGATGGAGCAGATGGTGCAGTTGGACCACAAGGACCTATAGGATTAACAGGACCCGCAGGGCCGCAAGGACCGGCAGGTGCTGATGGGGCAGATGGTACTGATGTATCAGGTGCCATAGGATCAATTTTCTTTGCAGGTGCAGACACAAAGATCACAGAAAACAATGGTCAATTATTCTGGGACAATACCAACAATCGATTAGGAATTGCGACTAATAGTCCAACCCAAAAATTAGACATTAACGGAAGTGCCAGATTTAGGACCTTAAGCAATGCAGATAATACAGATGATATTTTGGCTGTAGATGCCTCAGGTGTTCTCCAAAAATCAAAAATCAATTATGGAGGCCGATGGACCAATTCAAATACTACTACTGATTTAAATGTAAATAATACCCAGGCGCCAATATTTGGAACTGAGGATTATAAAGACGATGGCAATAATCTTTACCAGGTTAGCGGTAATACACTTATAGTTAAAGTTACTGGCAGATACGATATCAGAGCCAATTTATCCTTAATAGGAATTAACTCCACTTCTAATACGGAAGTACGAACGAATGTAAATGCCCGAATTGCCGTAAACGGGACGGCCGTTGGGGCCATTGGAGCTTCCGGATATATACGATTCAATTCCGGCCATGATCACGCAAGTGTGCATGTGAACGAAATATTACAACTTAATGCAAATGATGTCATAACAATTCTTACTTATCGGGAAGCTAATACGGGAACCGTTCGCTTTAGTGGTTCCGGAGAATCCAGTTTTGTAATAAACAAACTTCGATAATTAATGAAGCATCGAATTGTCATATTAATTTTATTTTTATGGGGCTTTCAGCTATATAGTCAGGAAGCACTGCACAACTATGGCAACATTCAAATCCATGAAACTGCTATGGTTGGATTACATTTGGATCTGATAAATGACGGGAGTTTTGATCAGAATATGGGTCTTGTTGGCTTTTACAGTGATTTTGGCAATTTAACTGTTTCAGGAGCTTTTACACCGGTCTTTTTTGATACTGAAATTGCCGTAGAGGACGGTTTGGTACTTCAGACTTCATTAGGCGTAAACAACAATGGAAATTTAATAACAGGTGATATCATTACCCCAAGAACACAATCAGGCGTTTATTCCAATTTCTTTGACAACTCCTTTTATACTGGTGAAAGTAGCGTTTCTAAAGTATATGGTTATGCAGCGATGACCAATAAAGATAGTTTTGTATTTCCTGTAGGGGACGATCAAAGGTTGAGGCCTTTGACTATAACTTCTATGGCCACGAATGCTTTGGCTAAATGTGCCTATTTTTTTGAGGATCCTAATAATTCCAAAACCTTGAATGCCATATACAATACCGATAAAAAGTCGTCAGAATATATGTCTGTCTCTGACAAAGAATTTTGGAGACTTGAAGGTAATGTACCATCTAATGTAACCCTTACCTGGGATGGCTATAGCAATATTGCCGCTTTAGGTGAATTTATCAGTGATCTCAAAGTTGTAGGATGGAATAAATCTGAAGACCAATGGGTTAATCTCGGGAATACAGGTGTCGAGGGTGGAATGGATTATGGTTCAATTACATCTGATCTGTTTATACCTAACGATTATGAGATTATTACTATAGGGGGAAATGATGACATGTTGGAAACCTTTGATACAATAGAATTGGATAACTATTATATGACACCCAATGGCGATGGTCAAAACGATGTACTAACCATTGAAGGTATTGAAAAATCTCCCAATAATTCTCTTCAGATTTTTAATCGTTACGGTGCATTAGTTTATAGCATGGATAACTACGATGGGCAGTTTAATGGCTATTCAAACATGGATAATGCGATACAAAGAAATTCAGGTTTAGAGACAGGTATATACTTTTATATTATTACCCTTAATGATTTACGACGAAAACACCAGGGTTATCTTTATATTTCCAACTAGGCTTTTGTCCCTTCATAAATAGAACAAGAATTTTCCCCGTACTTAGTGCTTCATTTTGCTTTAAAGCCAGATAATCATCAGGCAGGTACATAATTTCTTAAAATACTTCTTAAATTTGATGTATACGTTATTTGGAATATCAAATAAGAAATAGTTGTTTGGTAAATACATTAAATTCAAGAATGGTGATTTAGATATTCGGTATCTTTTTTGATAAGATCATAGATATCATACAATGCCCCTGATTAAACCAAAAAATTATGGAAAGAAGACTGTTTATTAAAAGAAGTGGAGTTGGTGGTCTGGCCTTAACTATTATTCCAGGCACGTTGTTACAGCAAGAGACCAAATATTCCATTGAGGAATTAATGGGTAAAACAGATATTGACCTTTACGGTGAGAACATAAATTTAAGGGAGGAAGCACATGATGCATTTGTTGAAATGAGAAAAGCGGCACTTGCTGATGGCATAGATATAAAAATAGTTTCAAGTTATCGTAGTTTTGACAGGCAAGCGGTCATTTTTGAACGTAAATATTTAAAATATACGGATGAAGGAATGGAACCATTAGACGCAATTGAAAAAATAATAGAGTATTCTACCATTCCGGGTACAAGCAGGCACCATTGGGGAACTGATGTAGATCTTATTGACGGTAGCCCCAAAGTAGATGGAGATGTACTTGTGGCCAGTAAATTCGGCCCGGAAGGTCCATTTGAAAAATTTAAACTTTGGATGGACGAAAACTCTGAGAAGTTCAACTATTATCTGGTTTATACAAATAATCCAAAACGGAGAGGGTTTAAATATGAACCCTGGCATTACAGCTATGCTCCCCTATCCAAACCCATGCTTAAAACATTTAGACTTAAAAATATTTTAAAACAATTAAAAGCAGAAGACTTTTTAGGAAGTGATAAATTGACTACAGAATTTGTAAAAACATATATTGAAGACAATATCCTGGATATAAATCCGGAACTTTTGTAGTTATTTTGTACTTAAGAATAACTGAAATAAATATTTTACAATGAGAAGAGCAAGTTGGAAAATTCGAATAGTTATTGGTTTAGTTATAGTAGCAATTGCACTTATCCAACGATGGAATAATAAAGAAGAAAACCCATATACCGGAAGGGTTCAAAATATTAATATGACCTCTGAGCAAGAAATTGCCATTGGTCTTCAAAGCGCTCCGGAAGTGGCTCAGCAATACGGTGGCTTATATCCGGATGACCGCCTCCAAACCCTTGTGGATGCCGTTGGAAACCGACTGGTACAAAACAGCATTGCACGGGAAACCCCTTATGAATATGAATTTCATTTGCTGGCAGATGATCAGACTATTAATGCCTTTGCACTACCCGGTGGCCAGATTTTTATAACCTATGCACTATTTAAACAACTTAATGAAGCACAATTGGCAGGTGTACTCGGGCATGAAATTGGCCATGTAATAGGCAGACATTCAGCTGAGCGAATTGCAGAAAGCAACTTTTGGAAAACTGTATCCATGGGTGCCAGCGTGGGTGCGGATGCAGGTAGCCTGGTAGGTAGTATTGGCCAAAATACACTTTTAACAAACGGCCGTGAAGACGAACTTGAGAGTGACGATCTTGGGGTTTTGTTTATGATGCAAAGTGATTATGAAC
>JABDPH010000368.1 GCA_013042925.1 Eudoraea sp. | reverse complement strand
TTAAGGAGGACGATGAAATTATTATTGAGTCTTACATTGACGGCACAGAGGTTACCGTAGGTGTCATAACCTTTAAAGGTGAAACCCTTGTGTTG
Organism: Eudoraea sp.; assembly: GCA_013042925.1. Lineage (GTDB taxonomy): Bacteria > Bacteroidota > Bacteroidia > Flavobacteriales > Flavobacteriaceae > Eudoraea. Next base: position 2,297 of record JABDPH010000368.1, on the reverse strand, counting down.
CCTTTAACAGAAATTGTAACAGATAATGATTTTTTTGATTATGAAGCTAAATATGAAGGAAAATCAAAGGAAATAACACCGGCCCGCTTAACCGAAAAACAGGAAGAAAATATAAGGCGTCAGGCAAAGATGGCTTATGAGGTTTTAAAAATGAAAGGATTTTCAAGAAGCGAATTTATTTTTATAGGCAATGAACCTTATATGTTGGAGATGAATACAACTCCTGGCCTGACAGAAGAGAGTATCTTGCCGCAACAGGCGCAAATAGCAGGTATAAGTCTACCCCAACTTTTTGAAAATGCTATAACAGAAGCATTGAAGTAAATTGATTACATTTAACTTGTAAACCAAAAATCCACATGAAACGTGCTATTTTTCCGGGTTCTTTTGATCCTATAACCTTGGGCCATTCAGATATTATTGAAAGGGGAATAATTTTATTTGATGAATTAATCATTGCTATAGGAATAAATGCCGATAAAAAATATATGTTCTCTCTTGAAGAAAGGATGAAATTTATTTCAGAAGCATTTAAGGATGAACCCAAAATTAAAATTATGACTTATGAAGGTCTGACAATAGATTTCTGCAAGAAAGTTAAGGCCGGATATATCCTTCGTGGTTTGCGGAACCCTGCGGACTTTGAATTTGAAAAAGCTATTGCACATACTAACAGGAAGCTTTCAGAAATTGAAACGGTTTTTCTTTTAACAGCTTCCGGTAAATCCTTTATCAGTTCATCTATTGTACGAGATGTTATTAGAAATGGGGGGGATTATAGTGTTTTAGTACCCAAAACTGTTAAATTATCCTGAAGTTTGTCGATTAGCCCCATTGTTTATTATTCCTACAGCATTTTTCTTTTTATTATTTAGAGCACATTATTTCATAAAATATTCTATTTTAGTAGGAAATTACTTTCATTTTGAGTTATTTTATCGTGTACTCCATGTAAAATTGAAGTCACACAACTAGTTTGGAGCAGTTCACAACAATCATTAACAAATGATGGATAATCGGATTACTTTAGTAGGAAATTACGGTAGAATGTTGCGTGAAACCCAGACATCTTCTAATGATTACTTAATAAAACAGTTACCTGTATCAACGGTTTTTGTAGATAAAAAATTCAAAATAATCCATGCTTCAGATAAGTGGATTACGGATTTCGATTTCATTAACAGGGATGTAATTGGCTTGTCGCTGTCTGAACTCTTTGGTGATATCAGTATATCATGGAAAAAAGATCTCAATAGGATAATTAAAGGCAAAGCCTTCCTTTCTGGAGTAGAAAACTTTTATGATTCCCAAAACAATGAAAAGTGGTTTGAGTGGGTAAATGTTCCCTGGTATGATGAACAGGAAAACATTATTGGTGTTATTATTAAAACAAAGGATATAACAGATACTATTTTTGATGATGTTAAGTTAGAAAAACTTGAAGTTTTACTTAAGGGTAAGTCCAAAATATCAAAAATCGGAGGCTGGGAGTACGATGCTGTAAAGGATAAATTAAGCTGGTGTAAAGTCACTAAAAAGCTGCATGAAGTCCCTGAAGACTTTGAACCGGATCTGGAAAGTGGTATCAATTTTTATAAAGAAGGCTATAGCAGAAACACTATAGCCATGGCGGTAGATATTGCCATGACCAAAGGATTAGCCTGGAACGAAACTTTAAAATTAATTACAGCTAAAGGAAAAGAAATATCTGTTATTGCGACAGGAAAGCCTGTATTTAAAAATGATAAGTTTTTGGGTCTAATTGGGACATTCCAAGATATTACGGATGAAGTACTAATCAAGGCAAAAACAGAGGAACAAGAGCGCATTTTTAGCAGCATATTTAATTCTTCCTATCAGTTTACAGGTATTTTGGATACCGAAGGTACTTTCCTTGAGATAAACGATACTGCTTTAAAATTTTCAGACCTTAAACAGGAAGATATAATTAATAAAAAGTTTTGGGAAGCCTATTGGTGGCCAATTCCGGACATGGTCAAAGAAGGGCTAAAGCAGGTTGTAGCTGCCGCAGCTCAGGGTGAGTTTATGCGAAGCGAGATCGTTGTTCTTGATAAAAATAAGCAACCCATTCCTGTAGATTTCAGTTTAAAACCTATTTATGACGAAGATGGCAAAGTAGTATCTCTTTTGGCCGAGGGTCGTATGATTAAAGAAATGGTTGAGGCAAGGCAGAAGCTGAAAATAAGTGAGAAGAAATTTAGATCCTTATACGAGTTGGCTCCAATTGCTTACATCCTTAGTGATTTTGAAACTGGGGAGATACTGGATTGTAACAG
>JABDPH010000365.1 GCA_013042925.1 Eudoraea sp. | reverse complement strand
AGATTACAAAAACAAGATTAGTTCGGCATGCTTTGACCAGCCGGCCGCTAAATCAGCTAAACAATTAGTCGTAATTGTGGCAAGAAAAAATCTTTGGCGCAAAAGGGCGAAAGCCAATCTAAATTTTATAAAGAAAAGCTTTGGTGATAAGCCGGTTGAAGAATACGATGGCAAGGAAAGATTTGCCATATCATACTACAAAAAACTTATACCTTCACTTTATGTTGACTTTTTGGGCGTCTTAGGGCTGATACGCTACATAACTTTTTACCTGGTAGGATTCTTTAAACCGGTTTATAGACAACTGAGAAAATCTGATATGCGCATTGTCGCCCACAAAAGTGCAGCATTAGCTGCACAGAATTTTATGATTTCCATGGCAGCTATTGGTTATGACACCTGCCCTATGGAAGGGTCAGATACTTTGCGCATAAAAAGAATTTTGAATTTACCCCGAGGTTCTGAAATAAATATGGTTATCGCCTGTGGTGTTAGAGATCCAAAAGGAATATATGGTCCACGTTTCAGGGTTCCTTTTACAGAGGTATATAAAGAAATCTAATGTGGTAGAAGGTGAAAGGAAACTTCATCTCCAAACTTCTTTTGAGATAACATAGCAATTGATTTAGTTCCCAATTGAAGTATTCTGGGATATCCGCCGGTAGTTTGCCCATCGCGCATCAGTATAATCAGTTTACCTGCAGGTGTTAATTGAACAGTTCCCGGCAAGGTTGCAGAAGTTAACATCTTATGAGATTGCTCACCTATCAGCTCTTCCAGCTGATATGCCATACGATTATTCTCCTTGGCTATGGTAAATTTATTACCAAATAATAGCTTTAATTGATCATCAGTTAATATATTGTATTCAGGGCCTTTAAATACATTTAATTCATGTTCCTTGTGCGAGGCTTCCGGTATTATATGACTTATTTTCGGAGAATAATCCGAATATCCCGCGATGGGTATTTCCATTCGTTCCTCAATACAATTCTGATCTGTAATTGGCATGTAATATGACCTGCTCATCAATTTTGTTTCCGTAAGGAAGCCCCCCTTAACAGCCAGATAACTTCTAAAACCATTAATTAATTTTCCGAAAGACAATACATCGCCTTCATTAGCCTTATGCACCTCATAGGAATTGATTGGAACACCATTTAAGGCAGGGGACATCTCAGCTCCGGTAATTGAGAAAAAACTAGCGGTGTGAAATTCCAGTTTGGGGCCTGTCATAGTGATTTCCATAACAGCATCCATTTCTGCATTCTCCAACAGAGAATTGGCCATGGCGGCTGAATAATTATCCATACAACCACATACCGGAACGCCCTTATCACGATATCCAAATCTCCCCATATCCTGAATTGTAGTAAAAAAGCCCGGGTGAATAACTTTAATCATCAATTTTAATTTTATCCAGGTTATATATTCCGACCTCCGCCTCAATTTTGTGTAAGTCATATTCCGCCCGGTTAATGGCATAGAATTGTATTTGATCTCCTACACTTATATAGCAGGGGTTTTCCAGATTGGCATTAAAAAGTGTTATGGGGCAATTTCCGATTATATTCCATCCCCCCGGAGAATCTTGCGGATATATACCTGTTTGTTTGCCGGCGAGACCAACAGAGCCTTTATTTACCTTTAACCTGGGTACAGATTTTCTTGGGGTTTCCAAATCTTTTGGTAAACCTCCTAAATACATAAAACCAGGTAAAAACCCAATGCCATATACAGTATAAATGTGATGAGTATGTGCCTCAATAATTTCATTAATACTACATTTTAAGGTTGTCGCTACTTCTTCCAGGTCAACTCCAAATTCATGGTCATAACAAACTGGCAGTTTCCATAAATAGCGTTGTGGGGGATCATCTGCCTTTCTGTTCTCATAGCATTCGAGTAGTTGATATTTGGTTTTCGTAAAATTTATTTGGTCTCTCCTGTTAATTAAAGTAACGGAGTTATAGGCAGGAACTAATTCCCAATTCTTAGAATCTTGGAAATCCAATTTGAAACTTTCAGCGAAATCAAGTATATCATAAAGGATAGCTTCTGAAACCTCATTTGGCCATTCTATTAGAATTGCATGCTCTCCAAAAGGTCTGACTGATATGGGATGGGAACTCACTTTCTTAGAAAAATATGTTGCTTTGGCAATTGGTCCGAAAGATACACTAATATTTGTAAAGCTGTACTTGTATCGCCATGAATACAAAAGGTATCTGCAAAAATAGGCGCCTTAAGCCCATTTAAGGTAATTACCTCTTTATTAATAGCCATTGATATAAGATGCTCCAATACCTTCTTAGGTTCTTCTATCAAAGCTTGTGGTGAATCACGTGAAACCAGACTTAAATCTTCATTATAGTTGCGATCACCAAAAGCCTCCAGTGCTATTTTAAAACCTTGATTTCGCGCTACTTTTTCAATTACAGAGCCATAAGGGAGATATAAAAAAACCCGGTCCTTATATTCCAGAATACTCTCCAAATATACCATAGCTAATTCCAAATCAACGGCCATATCATTGTATAGAGCACCATGTGCTTTGATATGATGAAGTTGCATCTTTGAGCTGATTAAAATTGACTCTAATTCTTTAATTTGCTTTTGAATACTTGATATTAGAAGCCTCTTTTCTATTTTCATCGATTTGCGACCAAAATTTTCCCTATCCGGATATGATGGATGTGCCCCTACTTTAATCCCAGACTTTCTGGCTAGCTGAACTATTTCAGACATAGTGTTTACATCACCTGCATGACCACCACAGGCTATGTTACAGGAACTAATATGTGGAAAAAGAGATCTTTCATTACCTATTCCTTCTCCTACATCACAGTTAATATCTATAAACACTTTACTGATCATAATATCCCAAAAACAGTGAAAATACTTTTAGCTCCAAGAACTATTACTAAAATAATGATAATAATTGCAGAAATATTTTGCCAAATGGAGTTTTTAAAATTTCCGAGAACTGATGCTTTGTTTACTATCCAAATCAATATAATTCCTATAATGGGTAATAACAGCCCATTGGCAACCTGAGCAAATTGTATTATAACTATTGGCCTGATTCCAAATGACAGCGTAATGACACCAATAAAAAGTACAACCATCCAAACAACCCTAAACCTCAAATCCGTTACTTTTGCATTCCATCCAAAACAACTGTTGGCTACATAGGCGGCGGCTAAAGGGGCTGTAATAGCTGAGGTAATACCTGCTGCGAAAAGACCAATTC
>JABDPH010000363.1 GCA_013042925.1 Eudoraea sp. | reverse complement strand
CCTTCAAGGGTGCCAGGGGTTTTTATGGTTCCAAGAACCGGAATATTGCTGGCTTCGAAGAATTTTTTTTGTGCGTTCGGTTCCATAGACCTGGCTTGCTTACCCATATTGCAAATAATCATTCCATGATCTGTGGCTATGCTGGCATCACGGCAATAAATGGAATCTATAGTAACAGATTCAGATTTGGGAAAACAACTTATATGGGGTACGTTCCTGACAAGTAAATTTTTGAATCCTTCGTATTCCTCTTTTGCCCTGGCCAGATCTGGTTTGGAAAGGTAATTATGAACAGCCCATTCTTTTTTTAGCTTTTCCTCACTAATAAAAGCTTCCTCCGCGGTTTTGATGAACACGGATTCCAATTTTTTGAATTCAGACTGACAGGTATATTGCATCTAAATATCAGGTTGAATCTTTATTTTTCCATTTGACAAATACATAAAATGGTATTCCTAACATCAACAAAATAAATCCCCAAAACACTGATTTTTCCCCTGCCCCGAATATGGCCCAAATAGCGTAGGAAAAAGCCAGACTTCCCATGCCATATATTCCCAGCCATGGTTGGGAAGGTAACTTTCTTTCTAATAGTATACTTACATAGGAAGCAGCGGTAAAGAGATAAGGGACTAAGGCAGTCAAAGTTCCCAGTAAAATTAGAAACCTGAATTGTTCAACCAAACCTTCTGAATAGTTCATTAGCATTAACACGGAAGCCAAGATGCTGCCAATAAGCATTCCATAAACCGGAACACCTTGTTTGTTTTCCTTCTTAAAAATTCCCGGAAAGAGTTTGTCTTTTGCAGTAGCCTTTGGTAATTGACCAACTATTAAGATCCATCCGTTAAGTGCACCAAAGGCAGCAATTGCTGCTCCACCTGCAACTAACCCACGTCCTAATCCACCTGTCATAATCCCCATGGCATCTGCAAAAGGCGCCGGTGAAATAGCAAGTTCTCCTAGAGGCACCATCCCCATGACTGCTATTGTTCCCAATATATAAACCATAGTGGTTATTAATGTTCCCAGGATAGTGGCTCTGGGAATGGTTTTTCCGGGGTCTTTTACGTTATCTGCCGGAATGGTAGCACTCTCAAATCCTAAAAAGGCATAGAGGGTCATTGTCGATGTTATAGCAATAGCTTCAAAATTAGATGAATCACTTACATTGAAGGGTATAAAGTTGTCAATATTAAAAAAGAAAAAGCCTCCAACAATAATCATTAGTATAGGGGTTAGTTTAAGTAAGGTTGTTACAACCTGTATTTTCCCTGATTCTCTGACACCTCTTGAGTTTACCCAGGTGAGGAACCATATGGCGCAAAGACCAGTCAGCACAGAAGCCAACGAATTATTCTCCAATATTGGGAATAAAACAGTTAAAGCACTTACAAAGGCGATGGCCATTACAGCCATACCAACCCAAACAGAAATCCAATATCCCCAGGCCACCAAAAATCCGGCGAATTCTCCTAAGCCTGCCTTGGTATAAGCATATGGGCCCCCACTTTTATCAAGGAATAATTTACTGAGCCTACTGAAAACCAAAGCCAGTACAAAAGTACCCAATGAAGACGCCACCCACCCAACAATGCTTATTCCTCCGTAAGCCGCAAGTGCTGCTGGCATTAGAAAAACACCTGCTCCAATCATATTTCCGATTACCAGAGATGTGCTCATCCATAAGCCCAGTTTTTTATTATTCTTGTTTTGGTTCATTGGTTTAGGTTGGTTCTGAAAAGATTTATATATTTTTAAATGTACAAATTATATAACTCGTGACTGAAAAACTTAGAATTGATCCGGATATAACTAAGGCAGAAACTTTACCCGCCTCTTTTTACCGCAATCCGGATTTTTTTGAAGCAGTCAGGGAGCGAATATTTTACAGGTCCTGGCAATGGATTGGACATGAAGGTCTGGTGGATTCAGGCCAGAATGTGCATCCATTCATCTTACTTGATAAATATTTAACTGAGCCCATGCTTTTAACCAGGGATAAGGCAGAGAGACTTTCTTGTCTTACCAACGTCTGCACACATCGCGGGAATTTAGTTGTTGATAGCACTAAAGCTACTAAAAAACTTATCTGCGGTTACCATGGGCGAAGCTTTAATCTGCATGGCAAAATGCAGCATATGCCTGAATTTGAAGATGTTGAGAATTTTCCAAGGCCATGTGATAACCTCAAAAAATTTCCTTTACAGCATTGGGGACCATTTTTATTTGTAGGCCTTAATCCTGCTTTTGAACTGCAAGAGGTATTGGATACCATGAATAAAAGGATAGGGTTTTTGCCTTTGCAGGAATTCAAACTTGATGAAAAGCGAAAGAAGGACTATTTTATAAATGCAAACTGGGCTTTGTATTGTGATAATTATTTGGAAGGTTTTCATATTCCGTTTGTCCACGATGATTTGAATGCAGTGTTAGATTACGGTAACTATGATACTATTTTGCATGACTATATGAATTTACAGATAGGATATGCAGAAGGTACCGAAGAGGTCTTTGATCTTCCTGAAAATCATCCGGATTATGGAAAGAAAATTGCAGCATATTATTACTGGATATTTCCAAATATGATGTTCAACTTTTATCCCTGGGGTGTTTCCGTAAATTTGGTCCAGCCCCTTGAAATGAATAAGACTAAAGTCTCCTTCTATAGCTATGTTTATGACTCTTCGAAATTAGATAAAGGGGCTGGTTCGCAATTAGATAAGGTAGAAATGGAAGATGAAGCTGTGGTTGAAGGGGTACAGAAGGGTATTCGTTCTCGTTTTTATAAGGCAGGCAGATTTTCACCATCGCGGGAAAAAGGAGTACATCATTTTCACAGGCTTTTGGCAGAATTTATTAATTCATAGTTCTTCGTTTCAAAGCTAATTTCTGTTATAAAATGTCCTTTCTCTTCATTGGTTTGTTATATTCCTTTAACTACCTTTGACAAAAATTTTTACGAATGAGGCCAGACTTGTTTGAAGCACCGGATTACTATAACCTTGATGAGCTTTTAAGTGAAGAACACAAATTAGTGCGCGATGCCGCCCGTCAGTGGGTAAAACGCGATATCACGCCAATAATTGAGGAATTTGCTCAAAAGGCAGAATTTCCTCAACAAATTATAGGTGGACTTGCGGAAATTGGAGCCTTCGGACCTTATATTCCTATAGAATATGGCGGAGCTGGTCTGGACCAAATAAGTTATGGACTCATTATGCAGGAAATTGAACGAGGTGACAGTGGAGTTCGCTCTACAGCTTCGGTTCAGTCTTCCCTGGTCATGTACCCAATATTTGCTTATGGAACGGAAGAGCAAAGAAAGAAGTACTTACCTAAATTGGCTACCGGAGAGCATATGGGTTGTTTTGGTTTAACCGAACCAGATCATGGTTCTAACCCTAGCGGGATGGTAACCAATTTCAAAGATAAAGGAGATCATTATTTATTAAACGGAGCCAAACTCTGGATCTCCAATTCTCCATTTGCCGATATTGCTATTGTTTGGGCTAAAAATGAAGAAGGGAGAATTCACGGATTAATTGTGGAAAGAGGAATGGAAGGATTTTCAACGCCGGAAACCCATAATAAATGGTCACTTAGAGCCTCCGCAACAGGAGAATTAATATTTGATAATGTCAAAGTTCCTAAAGAAAACCTGTTACCCGGTAAAAATGGGCTGGGTGCTCCTTTAGGATGTCTGGACTCTGCACGATATGGCATTGCCTGGGGAGCCATTGGCGCCGCTATGGACTGTTATGATACCGCCCTTCGTTATGCCAAGGAACGAATCCAATTTGGAAAGCCAATTGCAGCAACTCAGTTGCAACAAAAGAAATTGGCAGAGATGATTACAGAAATTACGAAGGCACAACTTTTGGCATTTCGCCTGGGACAGTTAAAAAATGAAGGGAGGGCTACTACCGCACAAATTTCTATGGCCAAACGCAACAATGTTGAAATGGCAATCAAAATAGCCCGGGAAGCCAGGCAGGTTCTGGGAGGTATGGGTATTACCGGTGAATACAGTATCATGCGCCACATGATGAATCTGGAAAGTGTTATCACCTATGAAGGGACTCACGATATACATTTATTAATAACAGGAGCAGACATTACAGGTCATAGCGCTTTTAAATAAAACCAGCGCTCTTAAATTTCTTAGCTATAATTTCCTGCATGTATTCCATATGCTCTGAAGCTTTTGTCGTAAAGGCAAACAGGCTATGGCTCCTATCAAGATTCTGGTTTTCATAAGTCACTTTATAGTATATATTTCCTTGTAAATAATCTGTTAATGCCCTAATTCCATGCATAAATGGCATTATTTTTACACCTAATGCCAAATATTGAATTTCTGCTTCTGTCAGGAATTCTGAATTCATGCACATGCCGTCAATAAATGTCTCAAAGAGTCCTTTGTTAAATGTTATTTTACTGAGGTCTTTTTCATCTTCTTCAACTGTATTAACTATAGTTCGCACAGCATCACCAAAATCAAAGTGAAAATACCCTTTCATTATAGTATCAAGATCTATAAGGCATAGCGCTCGTTTATCCGATTTGTCAAAGAGGATATTATTTAGTTTGGTATCATTATGACAAATTCTGACGGGCAAGTTCCAGGGATCATAAAGACGTAGTTCATTGAGTGTCTTTTGCGCAATTAGAATGGCCTTAGACGCATTTTTTAATCTGTCCGGAGTTGCACTTTCCAAGGCTTCCTCAAATTGTTGGATACGCAATGAAAGGTCATTAAACCCGGGTATGGAGTCCTTAATTTTATCCATAGGAGCCTCTTCCAAAAGGGAATGGAATTTTCCAATTATTCTGCCGGCTTCTGCGGCTAATGTTTCATTTTCTATGGTATTAAAAGCTATGCTGTTTGGAACCATGGTCATTAAGCGCCAGCATTCACTTTCACTGAGTTTTAAATAGGGCTTCCCATCAACAGTATTTATAAGGGATATTTGGTGGTAATTTTCATCATTTAGGTAGGGCAACGCATAATGAATATTCTGCATCATTACTTCAATATTGCTTAACACTTTGGCATTTAGCCTTTGTAGAATATAGCAAGGGTCACCATCTTGCAGGAGAACGTAAGTATCATTGATATACCCCTGACTTATGGTCTGTATTTTATAGTCCTTTCTTTCAATGGAAAAATATGGCAATACAGCTAAGGGACCATTGCTTTCCATGGATATAGTCTATGCAGATTCAACAGGCCATAGCGGGGACCTATACTCTCCAAGTTCGGTCATGTTTTGCAATTCTTTCATGGCCTTTTCCTTATCATCAGCATAAGTTATTCCAAACCATTTGCTATCTGAAGGTATTACCGCAACACTTACTTCATTTTGCTCTAACATTTTCTGAATTACGAAAGGAATATAGACTTCACCTCCGCCAATGTTTTCTTTATTCTCCAAGAATATTCGCAGATCATTTTCAATATGGTCAAAAATTGAAGGATTGCAAACCCAAAAATTCATACTTACCAATTCATCTCCACTGAAGTGAAGTCCGGAATCTGTATCTGTTAGCCCCTCGTTCACTTTTTCAATTTTTGTGCGTTCCACTACCGAATGCAATTTATTTCCGTCCCTTTTGCAAACTCCTCTGGAAACAGAGCCGTATTCTGACAGGGTATCCGAAAGGGTATAAGCTACCAAAGCATATGAATCTTTGTTTTCTCTTATTTTTATAAAATTTGACGCATTTTTATAGGCTCCCTTTCCATAGTAGTCGTCTGCATTTATAATTGCAAAAGAATCTTTAATGACATGTCTGGCAGTCCAAACGGCATGGGCAGTTCCCCAGGGTTTACTTCTATCCCCTTTAAACCCGGTACCTTCAGGCAGGTCTGTAAGCTCCTGCGAAAGGACATCGAGCTTTATATGATTTGGTAGTTTTGGAGACAGGTAATTCTTTAAAAAATCAACATTGTCCTTTTGTGTAATTACGACTATATGATTAAAACCATTTTCTAATGCATCGTAGATACTGAATTCCATAAGAAATTCGTCTTTAGGCCCCAGGCTGTCAAATTGTTTAAGTTTTCCATATCGGCTGCCTCTGCCGGCTGCCATAAGTAAAAGAGTCATAAATCTTCTGTTATGGCGGCAAAAATAGGCTTTTATAAGGAAATTTTTAAGCGCTATTAATATTTAACCGTAATTTAAAACTGATTTATGTCATATAATATTGAACATAAAACAAATAGATTTGTTAGAAACCCTTTTATAGATGCGCAATTTAGTACACAAATACAATATCCCCGGACCGCGTTATACCAGTTACCCTACTGTTCCATATTGGAATATGGAAACTTTCTCCGGAAAAGCCTGGAAATCTACCTTAAAGAGAAGTTTTGAAGAAAGCAATTCCACTGAAGGTATCAGTCTCTATATTCATTTACCCTTTTGTGAACAAATGTGCACGTTTTGTGGTTGTCATAAGCGCATTACAAAAAGACATGCGGTAGAGAAACCTTATATAAGTACCTTATTAAAGGAGTGGAGTTTATATTGTGAACTTTTTGATACCAAACCAATAATTAAAGAATTGCATTTAGGAGGTGGTACACCGACTTTCTTTTCTCCGGAACACCTTAGAATATTGATTAACGGAATATTCAGGCATGCAGAAAGAGCTGAAAATTATGAATTTAGCTTTGAAGGGCACCCAAATAATACCACGAAGACACATTTAAAAGTGCTCTTTGACCTTGGTTTTAGAAGGGTGAGTTATGGTGTACAGGATTATAACCAAAAAGTACAAAAAGCAATTCACCGAATTCAGCCTTTTGAAAAGGTTAGAGATGTTACGGAATGGTCTCGTGAAATTGGATATACATCTGTAGGCCATGATCTGATTTTTGGACTCCCACATCAAACCCTGGAACATGTTAAGGATACCATTTTAAAGACTAAATTGTTAATGCCAGATCGTTTGGCCTTTTATAGTTATGCCCATGTGCCATGGCTTAAAGGAAACGGGCAAAGAGGATATAATGATATAGACCTTCCCACGGCAGAAGAAAAACGCAACCAGTACGAGAGTGGAAAATCCTTATTGGCTGAAGTGGGTTACCACGAAATTGGAATGGATCATTTTGCATTGGAAAGCGATTCTTTATACACTTCAATGGAATCTGGAAAACTTCATAGAAATTTTATGGGGTATACAGCTTCTAAAACCCAATTGATGATTGGCCTTGGCGTATCCAGTATTGGTGATAGCTGGTATAGCTTTGCACAGAATGTTAAAGGCCTGGAGGAATATGAACACCTGGTAGAAAATAATATTATACCTATTTATCGAGGACATATTTTAACCGAGGAAGATCAAATTATAAGAAGGCATATATTGAATTTAATGTGTAGCTTTGAGACAAGTTGGGATACTGAAAGTAAGAATTTCGAGTTTTTAGAACAGGGTTTAACCAGGCTTAAAGAAATGGAGAAAGACGAATTAGTTGAAATTAGCGTTAATAGTATTAAAGTTACTGAAAAGGGAAGGCCCTTCATAAGAAACATATGTATGGCTTTTGATTTGTTATTACATAGGAAAGCACCTGAAACAAGGTTGTTTTCCATGACTATTTAAAAAGTGTTTATTCACCTTAAAATCTAAGAACATGAAAACAATTATAGTACCAATTGACTTCTCTGAGCAATCAGAAAATGCTTTAAAAGTTGCGGCTAACCTGTCAAAAAAGCACGGCTCTGAAATTATAGCTTTGCATATGCTCGAATTAAATGAAGCAATGATTTCATCTTCTGAAGGATTTCATCCTGAACAAACCGTATTCCTCATTAAAATGGCGGAAAAGCGGATTAACGAGTTCTTAGATAAACCTTATTTGCAGGGTGTAAAAAAGGTGACACCTATTATTAAGCACTTTAAAGTATTTAGTGAAGTTAATGATGTTGCCCAAAAACATGGAGCAGATATGATTATTATGGGCTCACATGGTAGCGATGGACTTAAAGAAATATTTGTAGGTTCAAATGCCGAAAAAGTAGTTAGAAATTCTGATATTCCGGTTCTTGTAATTAAAGATGAAATGGAAGATTTCAAGGCTGAAAATTTTGTATTTGCATGTGCATTTAAGGATGAAAGCCTTGTTGCCTTTAAAAGAGCCAAAGAGTTTGCGGATAAATTATCGGCTAAACTTCACCTGGTCTATATAAATACGCCGGGAGATAACTTTTTAAGTACACAGGATGCATATGAAAAAGTAAATAAGTATTTGCAAAAAGCCGGTGCCGGGAAGGAAGTTACTGTCTATAATGATTACAGTGTAGAAAAGGGTGTTTTAAATTTTAGTGAAAGTATCCATGCCGACGTAATCGGAATTCCTACTCATGGTAGAAAGGGACTCTCACATTTCTTTATGGGAAGTATTGGAGAGGATATTACGAACCATTCTAAAATTCCGGTGATTACATTCAAAATATAGTTTTAGGTTAAATATTTAATTTGATATGATAAAGGGGGATCCAAAACGATTCCCCTTTATTTATTTGTGACGACATCTGAATTATATTAAATAGGGGCCTGATAAAGATTTAGCAGCAAAGTGCTGCATCATTAATTTTTGAGCATCGGAAATAGTTTTCTCAATTCCTCATCTGAAGGTTGGTTCCCGTATTCGCAAATTTCAAAACTCTCTACATGTTTTATTTCAGAGGCTTTAGCGCCATACCATTTTTTAAGTGCCGCAGTTGCTGCTTTGTTTGGTGCATTTGATCTCCAGTTAGCCAGCATTTCCAGTCGTTCCTTTTCTCCTGTCGGAACCTTATCTAAATTTCCTGAGGTCCAGGGAAGCCACTCAAAGAATTGCGATTCATGTGCGGCCAGGGCGTAAATTTTCTGATCAAAAACAGTATCAATAGCCACAACAATATCTGGCTCAAAAGGGTTAGGACGTTGGAAGCGATCTTCAGAATATAAAAAAACAGGATTCTTTTTTAGTGGAGGAGTATCTGCTGCCACATTGGGCACAATAACCATGTATGCAGCATCCTGAACCAGGATACCTGTGTAACGGTGATCCGGGTGGTAATCATTTGGCCTGGGGGCTATTACTAAATCTGCATTCCATTTTCGGATCTCACGAATGACCTTTAATCTGTTTTCTAGTGTAGGCATTAGTTCCCCATCGTGATTATCCATTACGGTATACTCAACCCCAAAACGTTTCCCCGCTTCCTTGGCTTCAGCCATCCTGATTTTTGCCAATGCACCACCACCTTTATTATAATGACCGGCATCCCCATTGGTTAGGGAAACAAATTTTACCCTATGGCCCATTCTTGCCAGCAAAATAGCCGTCCCACCTGCATCTACATCGCAATCATCGGGGTGTGCTCCAAAAACAATTACATTTATAGGATCAGCCTGGGAATAACTAAACTGTATCGTGAAAACAATCAAAAAGCAAACAATCTGATTTTTCATAATTAGGTCAATTTCATGCCCAAAGGATCCCAGTTAACGGGTTTATTACTATAGTAACTTTCATTGGCCAATAAGGCGGCACCTGCTGCCCTAAGGCCAAAGTTAGGGTCTTGGATTATTGTATTTTTACCACGGATAGCCTGGAAGAAGTTGTAGAAATGGTCATAGTGGCCACCTTTGTAATCTCGGGGAGCTTCCCAAAGTGTTTCCCCTGTCTTTATAGTAGATTCCCTGCTTTCTAAGTTTTTCGAGGCATATTCTTCCTTTATTTTCTGCTGAGTTGCTTCGGTATAGGCAATCATGGAATAATTACCTGGGGTCATTCCCAGTTTAGAGCGAACAAGTTTTACTGAATTGTAACCTACCTCCATAATTCCTTCTGTTCCAACCAGCTTAAATCCACCACCACCGCCGGATCCGGCAATAAAATTCACCCTGAAAGAGGCATTAAACGCGGCATGAGTTTCGGTTTTAGGATAATCATAAAAAGTTAAGGTAACGTCCGGTACATCACGTCCATCCTTCCAGTAGCGCAAACCGCCTGTAGAAATTGCCCGTGAAGGGCCTTTTGAACTTATGATATAATTCAATGTCGAAAAGGCATGAACAAACAGATCTCCGGCAACCCCAGTTCCGTAATCCCTGTAATTTCGCCATCTGAAAAAACGTGTAGTATCAAACGGGACTTTTGGTGCAGTTCCCAGGAAGGTGTCAAAATCTACGGTATCCGGATTAGCATCAGGTGGTATTGGATACTGCCATGCTCCTTCTGAAGAATAACGGTCATTATACATGTCAAGAAGTACCAGGTCACCAATGGCTCCATCCTCATAGAGCAGTCGCGCTTTTTCATTTCCTAAAGAAGACATTCCCTGACTTCCCACCTGGCAGAGTGCACCGGTTTCTTTTTGAACCTTAATTATTTCATGACCTTCTGCAAAATTTTGTACCATTGGCTTTTCGCAGTAAACAGCTTTACCTGCTTTCATGGCATCAATAGTTATTTTTTTGTGCCAGTGATCCGGAACGGCTACAATGACCGCATCAATATCGCTGCGATTTAGTATCTCCCGATAGTCTCTGGTAACGGCTATATCCTCTCCCCAAAGTTCTTTTGCTCGGTCTAACCTACCCATGTAAAGATCACAGGCTGCTACAAGCTTAACACCCTGCACTTTTAATGCAGCAGTGGTGTCGTATATTCCCTGGATACCAGACCCAATTAATGCCAGATTTATCTGATCATTTATAGAAAATGTATTTTCTTCGTAGGTTCTGTTTAATAATAGTTTTTGATTATAGGAGGAAGCTAAAATTTGCGGTGCTGCCGAAATTGCAGCGGCTCCCAAACCAGCACGCCTTAAAAAGATTCTTCTTGATTGGTTCTTGCTCATGTCGGAGTTTATAGTTGATGTGTTGTGGTTTAAGCAGTTTAAATTACACTTTTTTAAGAAGTACTCCAAAAAGTTAGTCAAATGGGCAGAAAGACCTTAT
>JABDPH010000361.1 GCA_013042925.1 Eudoraea sp. | reverse complement strand
ATAAGTACTTCCAATAATTCGGCAATAACATGCTGGCTATGTGCAACTTCGGTAGTTTGCACAAATTTGGTGAATCCCGAAATGTCCGGTATAAAAAGTAGTGACTTGGCCATAGTTGTAAATAACTATCTAATGAAGATTACTTTCTAATATGTCTGGAAAAAACCCTAAACTTTCACCAAAATCCAAATAAATCTCGAGAATGAAAATGGGTTATTATTAAAATGCAATTATGGATTAACAGTTTCCAGGATCTGTTTCTTGGTTTCCATTTGTTCCATTAATGCTTTAAACCCTAATGCCACTCCATTGGTCCAGCCAAATCCATCCTGAGTCTCATATTCACCTCCTCCGGAAAGCAAGCTCGTATCCTCAACGTTATACTTTTCCATCATTTTTCCGGTGTTTTTGTAAACTCTTTCATTAATTGCCAGCCATCTTTTTATTATTTCCAAAGCTTCTTCTTCGTATCCATAGTTAAGCAACCCATGAACCGTCATCCATTGCAAGGGTGCCCATCCGTTTGGCGCATCCCATTGTTGTCCTGAATTTTTTAATGTAGTAAGCAGCCCGCCATCTTTTAAAAAATCAGCGAGTAATCTTTCTTTTACGGCTTCTGCCTGTTCTTTAGTAGCAATATTAAAGAACAAAGGATAAGTTGCTGCCAGTGTGAATTCATCCGTGTTACTTTTTGTTTTAAATTCAAAATCCAAATAGAACTGCAAATCTTCATCCCAAAACGTTTTTTGAATCAACTCTTTACGTTTTAATGCCTTTTTATTGTATTTCAATTCAGATTCCTTATTTCCTTTTAAATTATATCCCCTGGCTATTTGCTGCTCCATAAAATAAAGCAGGCAGTTCAGGTCTACTGGTAACAGATTTGCGGTATTTGTTGATTCAAATGAATCTTCCTCGGCATACCATCGGCTGCTAAAATCCCAGCCGGAAGTAGCCCCGGCTCTTAAATTTACATATAGCTCTGTTTTTTCCTTCTCGGTTGCCAGGTCTGCAGCCAAATGAAGATCTTCTTTATAGCTCTCAGGGCGCGGCGTTACACTACTGTCCCAATAGCGATTAAGGAAGGAATCATCTCCTACTTTAACCACATATTTGTTCGCCTCATAAGGCTTCTTTATAGCATCTTTACCAGCCATCCAAAAGTCATATTCCTTCTCAATCATTGGTAAGTATTCCACTAAAACCATACTGTCCTTACGAGCTAACGCCGAAGCCATTAAAGTAAAAAATGGTGGTTGCGAACGACTTAAATAATAATTTCTGGTACCATTTGGGATAAAGCCCAGGGTATCTATTAAATAAGCAAAATTATCAACCATGTTCCTGGCTATTTGTTCCTGATTATCTACTAACAAACCTTCCATAGTGAAATAACTATCCCAGTAATAAATTTCCTTAAATCTGCCCCCGGGCACAATATATTCATAGGGCAGGGATATCCTGGAAGAATATGGAACTACAGAATCCGGTCCCCTGGCTAAATTATCCCATATACTACTAATATGCTCATACATAGTATGGGTTGTATCTGTTTCAAAGGTTAATGTGGCCGTAGACTTATCGCTAAAATTTTCTGCTACAAAAGCTTTAAGATCAAAATTCTCATCTTGTCTTTCTTTCTCATATTTCCTGTTTAGTGCATAGTAAGAATCTTTCGGAACAAGATCTACAAAAGTCTTGGAATCTTCGAATATGCCTTGCACTTGTACATCTACAAATAATGGCGAGGCATAATAATCTATTTGCTGCTCCCTGGGTTCCGTTCTGCAACCAATTGATAAGACAAATAGAAAAATAAAAGGGAGAAAGATTCTGTTCATTTTCATAATATCATAATTTACCTACTGATTAAACCATATGTAATATTATGGTACTAGCGGAGTTTTTTGTTTAAAATAAACAGGCTATCCTTTTCTTTCTTCAATGCAATAACCTGATCTACATCTTCATTTGGAATAGTAATGGAAAGCACATAGTGTTTTATTCTCCATTTCCC
>JABDPH010000355.1 GCA_013042925.1 Eudoraea sp. | reverse complement strand
GGTCAATACCGGCCCTACCCATAATACTAAAATTTCTCACGGGTTTCCAGGTAACTTGTGCATTTCCAAATACACGATCCTCATCCCTATCATTCTTGTTCTCGTTTCTTAGCCAAAGTGGGTTATTTGATAATACTCCCTGGTTATCAACAATGTGGTTAATTTGATTTCCAGACTCATCTATCCATGGAGTAAAAAGTCGCTGATCAAGATTACTACTAAAAGAATTACTCAAAGAAATAATGTTTGGATCATTTGCTCCTGTAGCTCCAGTACCTCTGGTCTTAGTAGTGGTATACTGAACACTAAATCTGGATTCCAATTTTTCGCTATGTCTTACCCCAGCATTTAAACCGATAGTAATCCTGTCTAAACTGGATCCTGGCAATATCCCATTTTGGTTTAAAGAGGTAGCACTTAGCCTGTAATCCATTCTCTCATTGGCATCACCAATAGCAAAGTTGTTTATCCTTGTTATACCGGTTTTGAAAAAGTCGTTGATTCCATTATCCTTAACAGCTCTCAGTTGTCCCGGCTGATTTGTAACCGGTGCATTAGGAACAGTCTGCCCTTCAATTCTGGGCCCCCAGTCAAATCCAACGCTACCAGAATCATATTGACCATTGGTACCCATTGCATATTCCTGCTGATAATCCGGAATCCTGAATAAATTGTCAAACCTTGTGGAGGAATTGAATGATACCGTTGCTCCAGTACCGTCTCCTTTACCTTTTTTGGTAGTTACAATGATAGCTCCTGCTGCAGCACGAGAACCATAAAGAGCGGTTGCAGCTGCACCTTTTAATACGTTGATATCTTCAACATCATCCGGGTTAATTACTGCAGCACCATTGGCAAAATCCCGGTTACCACTAATTCTACTTCCGGTAGGTGTCTGAGAGTTGTTAATTAAAACCCCGTCTACAACCCAAAGCGGATTGTTTGACCCGCTAAGAGAAGATACACCACGAATGATAATCTTAGATGATCCACCAAGGTTACCCCCTGTATTGGTAATCTGTACACCCGTAACTTTACCCTGTAAAGAGTTAACAATGTTAGATTCCCGGGCTTTTACCAGTTCCTCCCCTTTAACGACATCCGTGCCATATCCCAGGGTTCTGGTAGTCCTTTGAATACCAAGGGCAGTAACAACTACTTCTTCCAATGCCTGAGCATCTTCTTCCATTTGGATATTGATAGTAGTGGCTGCGCCAACTGTTCTGTTTACGGTCTTTTGTCCTATATAACTAAAGCGAAGAACGTCTCCTTCATTCGCCTGAATAGAATAATTACCGTCAAAATCTGTTTGTGTTCCAGTAGTTGTAGTAGCAACTACAATAGATACTCCGGGAAGTGGCAAGCCGTTTTGGTCTGTCACATTACCCGAAATCGTTTTCTCCTGTCCATAAGAGAAAGTGATGAAAAGCACCAAGAGAGGTGTTAACATCCAGGTTAACTTTGATCTCATTTAAATAGAATTTTTGAATTAGTCATGACAAAAATCCTAATTAATTGTTAACTACACAAGTTATATGCAGGTTGGTAGTGCTTTTTTGTTAAAATTTTGCAAATTATTATGGTATTCTAATAATAATGCAAGTATAGTTGAATTATGTTCAAATTTTTAAGTTAATAAAGTGATATATTCAAACTTTTCCTGACTTTTGATTCTAATTAGCTTAGATAAATGTTAAAATACTACAAGGAGAATGAATTTGAAGCAGGAACAGATGAAGCCGGAAGGGGTTGTCTGGCAGGACCGGTTACTGCCGCCGCAGTGATATTGCCATCTTCATTTACAGAAAAATCACTTAATGATTCCAAGAAATTATCTGTAGCCTCAAGAAACAGGCTACGTCCCTTAATAGAATTTCAGGCTTTATCTTTTAGTGTAGCTCATATCCAAACAGATGTTATTGATAACATTAATATTCTAAATGCTTCAATTCTTGCCATGCATAAGGCTATCAATAAGCTATCCAGGGTTCCTAACTTTATAATAGTAGATGGCAACAGGTTTAAACCAATTAATGAAATTCCTTATGAATGTATTATTAAAGGAGATACCAAATTTCAAAGTATTGCTGCGGCATCAGTTTTGGCTAAAACCCATAGAGATGCCTATATGGAAAAAATACACGAAGAATTTCCGATGTACAATTGGAAACAGAACAAAGGCTATGGTACCCAAGAACATAGAGAGGCAATCATGAAATACGGAATTACCAAATATCACAGAAGGAGCTTTAAATTACAGCCAGATCAATTAAAGCTAGACTTATAATCCAAACCTGGCAGATTTTCCTTATCCGTTAAATCCCCAATTTGCTATTTCATTTATAACATTGCTAACTTCCCAACTTATGGCATAGATAAGAATAGATAAAGTTTTAAATTTGTCACAAAGCATTATACATGAGATTAAAATTAGTTTTCACCCTTGCTGTTTTTACTTTCCTTTCCTGCGAAAAACAAAAAGAAACCACAACACCACTTCTGAACTTTATCCCCCAAAATGCTTCTGTCATCATCAAAATCAATAATCTGACGAAACTAAAAAGCGAACTCAAGAAC
>JABDPH010000354.1 GCA_013042925.1 Eudoraea sp. | reverse complement strand
ATAATAAATTATATTATTAATAAAATTCAAAGAAAATGACATCAAAAATTTTAAGCTTCCTATTACTTACAGGAGTAATAATAAGTTGTAATTCTCCAGCTGACAAGCAAGAAAAACTGACTTCAGGTGAGGGTCAAATAGATAGGACTGTATTACCTATACAACCTCCTCCACATGATCCTGTAACGATCATGGATGCAAGAGATGCTGAAAAACCTGAACCCTTTGAAATAACACCTCCTGAAGGTGCGCCTAATGTCGTAGTGGTCTTAATAGATGATATTGGATTCGGAGCCACTAGTACTTTTGGTGGAGCTATAAATACTCCCACTTTTGATAAATTAGCTGACAATGGATTACGCTTTAATCGTTTCCATACTACAGCCCTATGCTCTCCAACGCGTGCATCACTCTTATCAGGAAGAAACCACCACAACGTTAATGTAGGATCTGTAATGGAAATAGCAACAGGCTTCTATGGAAATCAGGGAATTCGTCCGGATAACGCAAAGTATTTTGCAGAAACCCTGAAGCAGAATGGATATAGTACAGCTGCCTTTGGAAAGTGGCATGAAACTGCAACCTGGGAAGTTTCTGTTTCAGGGCCTTTTACTCGTTGGCCAACAAATTCTGGATTTGATAAATTCTATGGATTTATTGGAGGGGAAACCAACCAATGGGATCCTGTAATATTTGATGGAGTTACTAAAGTCAGTAAAAAAGATGACGCTGATTATCACTTCACAACTGATATGACAAATGAGGCCATAGAGTGGGTAAAATTTCAACAGGCAATGACGCCAGATAAACCATTTATGGTTTACTATGCAACAGGGGCAACCCATGCACCGCATCACGCACCAAAAGAATGGATTGAGAAATACAAAGGAAAATTTGATGCCGGATGGTTGAAGTTACGTGAAGAAACTATCAAGCGTCAAAAAGCAATGGGTGTTATCCCTGAAAATGCTCAATTAGCCCCAATGCCAGAAGATATAAAGGACTGGGACAGTTTGAGTGAGGATGAAAAAAGACTTTTTGCATTGCAAATGGAAACTTTTGCGGGGTTTGCTGAACATACGGATAATGAAGTAGGTAGATTGGTAGATGCCATTGAAGAAATAGATGAACTCGACAACACCTTATTTATTTACATTATGGGAGATAATGGGTCTAGTGCCGAAGGCGGACTGGAAGGCACCTACAATGAGCTAGTCCACCTAAATGGAATATTTGATGAAGAAACTGTTGAAAGTATGTTGGATCATGCCGACGATTGGGGCGGTCCAAATTCATTCCCGCACATGTCTGCAGCATGGGCTGTTGCAACAGATGCACCATTCAAATGGACCAAACAAATGGCAGCTGATTTTGGTGGCACCCGAAACGGCATGGTAATGCATTGGCCTAAAGGTATAGAGGCAAAAGGTGAAATAAGATCTCAATGGCATCATGTTAACGATGTGGCTCCTACCGTATTGGAAGCAGTTGGTTTACCTTCACCGAAGTCGATAAATGGAATTGAACAAATTCCAATGGATGGGGTAAGTATGCTCTATGCGGCTAATGACAAAAATGCAGAAGATCAGCATAAAGTTCAATATTTCGAAATGTTTGGAAATCGCGCTATTTATAGCAATGGATGGTTAGCACGCGTTGTACACATGATTCCATGGGTAGGTAAACCAATTAACAAATTAGCCGAAGAAGAATGGGAATTGTACAATATTGAAGAAGATTTTAGCCTTGTGAACAACATTGCTTCAGAAAATCCTGAAAAATTACAAGAATTGAAGGATCTTTTCGAAAAGGAAGCTATAGCTAATAATGTATATCCGTTAGATGACAGACTTTATGAACGGTTCAATGCTGCGATTGCTGGTCGCCCAGATCTTATGGGAGACAGGCTATCATTGACATTAGCACAGGGAATGGAAGGTATGCTTGAGAATACATTTTTGAATGTAAAAAATTCCTCTAAAACTATTGAAGCGGATGTCTCACTAACTGGTAAAGATAATGGTATCATTCTTTGTCAGGGAGGAAAATTTGGTGGATGGGCCTTGTATCTGAACGATGGAAAACCGGCATATACATATAACTACTTTGGATTAGACAGTTATACCATAGAGGCTCCCAAAGCAATAAGCGGAGAAAATGCTAAAATTAAATTAGAGTTTGAATATGATGGCGGTGGTACCGGGAAAGGTGGAATGGCAAAGCTTTACATTGATGGTAGTTTAGCAGCGGAAGGTAGAGTTGAGAAAACTGTACCTGCTGTTTTTTCCGCTGACGAAACAGCAGATGTTGGGAAGGATGATGCCACCCAGGTGGCGGACAAAGTATTTGAAAATGTGGAAGATTCTGAATTTACGGGGTATGTAAACAAGGTTACTATCAGTATTCCGAATTAAAAAGTTAGCCAACAACATATGTTTAGAAAAGTTACTAAAGCGCAAGGGATTTATCCTTTGTGCTTTTTATGTATTTATAATGGTAAAAACAATCATGTAATAATCGATTCTTATAAATTTGACAATCGAAACTCTCATGAATATTATTCTTTAAAAATTCCAATATGAAAATAATTCCAATAATGTCAGCTAAATTTATTCTCCTGGTGTCATCACTCATGCTAATGGTATATAGTACTAGTAATAAAGAAGTTGATACTGTCGTGGAAGAAAATATAATTGTTCTGGTAAAGTATAAAGCTCAACCTGATAAGGGTATTACGGCAATATCAGAATTAACCAAACTAATCGAGAAGGTAAAACAAGAGCCCCATTTTATAACCGTGAAGCTTCTTGTGGACCCAAAAGACGATACGAATATTTTACTTCATGAAGAATGGAACGATGCATCTTATTATAATGGAGAGCACATGAATACCAGCCATTTACAGGAGTTTATTTCAAATTCCAGAGACTTCTTAACTGGTCCACCAGAAATTTCTTTTTGGAAAATTGAAAATGAGTTTAAAAAATAATACTAGCTCCAACAAGTTATATAATCATGCTATTTGAGCCTTCGTGCCTGTGTTGTGAATAATAGATGTTATAGTAACAAGATTGAAATAAAATATGAAAAAAATAGGGCTAATTGGAGGAATGAGTTGGGAGTCTTCCATGGTTTATTACAAAATCATAAACGAGAGGGTGCGCGAAGTTTTAGGAGGGTTTCACTCGGCTAAGTGTATAATGGAATCTGTTGATTTTGCTGAAATAGAAAAACTTCAGCATAAAGGCGACTGGGAGTCTCTAAATAGCATTATGGTTGAATCTGCAAGGAATCTGGAAAATGCCAAAGCAGAACTCATCATTTTATGCACGAATACAATGCATTTATGTTCTGAGCAGATAATAAAAAATGTGAACATCCCTTTTTTGCATATTGCTAATGCAACCGGAAGCAAAATCAAATTAAACAATATTAAAAAAGTGTTGCTGCTTGGAACAAAATTTACAATGGAAAAAGAATTTTTTGGGGAAATTCTAAGAAACGATTTTGATATCGAGGTAATTATACCCAATGAAATAGATAGGGAAATTATACATGGAATTATATATAATGAACTAGTTCATGGAAAAATAGAATCGGCTTCAAAAAGAGTGTATCAGAGAATTATTGATGATTCAATTAAAAATGGGGCAGAAGGAGTAATTTTAGGATGTACCGAAATTCCATTGTTAATTAAAAGTAGTGATGTAAATATCCCAGTTTTTGATACTACAAGAATCCATGCCGAAAGTGCCGCGGAATTTGCTTTAAATTAGCATCAGAATCGAATAATAAATATTGCCTTAAAGAAGGAAATGAAAATAATATCGGTAAGAGAAAACCCGGACTACAAGGATAGAGCTATAGAATATTTTCAAGGAAGTTGGAAAAGTGTATTGCCGGTAATATATGAAGACAGTATTACCCATAGTATAAAATCAAGAAACCCTCTGCCCCAATGGTACTTACTGGAAAAAGATAGTGAAATAATAGGTTGTGCCGGTCTTATAACAAATGACTTTATTAGCAGAGGAGATCTGTATCCATGGGTTTGCGCATTGTTCATTGAAGAAAAGCATAGGGGTAACGCCTATGGTTCCTTACTAATGGAAAAGGCAAAGACAGATTCTAAAGAAGCCGGATTTGAATATTTATATTTGTGTACGAGCCATATTGGTTACTATGAAAAATATGATTTCAAATATATAGGTCGGGGGTACCATCCCTGGGGAGAGGAATCCAGGATTTATGAATTACAGTTGGAATAAACAATGGTACGCAACAATGGCTATAAATATGTGCGGCAACAGAACATAAAACACTAATATTTACAGTTCATAACAATTAATAAGCATGAGATTAATTGTCCTATTATTCTGTACAATTTTCCTTTGCAGTTGCAGGGTTGAGCGAAGTGATCGTTTTAGGTCGCTCAATTTTGAATTAGTTGAACTTGGGGAAGGGGTTTACAGTTGTATTCACAAATTTGGCGGAAAGGCAATATGCAATGTCGGAATAGTTGATAATGGAGAAGAAACGATAATCTTCGACAGTTTTTTATCTCCTGATGTTGCAAAAGAATTGTTGGAAGCTTTAAAAGAAATGGATTTATCTCCATTAAAATATGTAGTTAATAGTCATTCTCATAATGATCATATTCGCGGTAATCAGGTCTTTCCCAATGAAGTAAAGATTATAAGCACAACAAGAACAAGCGAACTCATTGAAAAATGGGAACCTTTGGATATCATTGAAGAGCAAAAATTTGCGCCGGATCGTTATTCATATTATGATTCCTTGTATAACTCGTTTAAAGGAGATAAACTATCAAGGGAATATCAACAAATTCTTATGTGGAGACCGTATTATGAAACGCTATCAAATAGCCATATAGAAGTAAAAACGCGACTGCCGGACATATTTGTTGATAGTGTTCAGAATTTTGAAGGACCAAACCGAAGAATTCAACTGTTATCTAAAGGTCAGGGACATACTGAAAGTGACCTAATATTATATTTACCTGATGATGAAATTCTGTTTACGGGTGATCTGATATTTAATGAATGTCACCCATATGTACCGCATGGGTCAATTTCGAAGTGGAAAGATTGGTTGGATTTCATGAATTCTCTTGACATCCAAACCATAATGCCCGGACATGGTGACATTGGAACAAAAGATCTTGTTGATCATATGAAAAACTATCTTACGAATCTGGAAATTTCGGCAAGAAACATCTATCTCAAGGGACAGGCGATAGAAGATATTGAATCCATTGAAATCCCTGCTAAATATAAAGAATGGTGGTTTGACAGATTTTACGGAACAAACTTAAGGTTTGCATATGAGGTTCATGAAAAGGAAAAAGTACAGTGACAAATTAGAAATGCAGATGTAAGACATCTTTACTTAGAAATTTCCTAAAACTTCATTTGTTTTTTTATCAGTTTGGAATAGGGATTTAAAAGAAACACAATACAAACCTAATTTATTTTAAGGACTTTCGCCCCTTTAATATGTTTCTCCATTAATTCTAACAATGCCTTGTTGGCCTCTTCCAGCGGATATAGTAGCGTTTTTGGCTTGATTGAAATTTTAGCTGCCAGTTCCAGAAAATCCGACACGTCCTTTCCGGTTACATTGGCTACCGATTTTATTTCTTTTTCAAGCCAAAGATGGTCCGGGTAGGAAAGGTTTTGGAGGTAGTCTTTATCCGCTTCTTCTTTACGAATGGCATTGATGACCAGCCTACCACCTTTTTCAAGATTACTCATAGCTTCTACAATAGGTTTCCATGCGGGTGTGGTATCTATAATACTATCTAACTTCTCCGGGGAAGGATCAGAAGTGTTTCCAGCCCATATGGCTCCCAGTTCTTTTGCGAATTTTCGCTCTTCCTCCTTCCTTGCGAATACATATACTGATGAATTGGGGTATTTATGTTTGACCATTTTGAGGACCAAATGTGCCGAAGCCCCAAAGCCTGTAAGTCCTAACTTTTGTCCATCCTTTAGTTGCGCCAGCTTAACTGATCGGTAGCCAATTGCACCAGCACATAAAAGTGGTGCAGCTTCGGTATCGGTAAATACGCCCGGTATGCGATGTACGTAATTTTCTGGGGCTACCATATATTCTGCATAACCGCCGTTTACATCCCTGCCTGTAGCCCGAAATTCGTTACACAGATTTTCGTTTCCTTCAATACAAAACTTACATTTTCCACAAGCGGAAAATATCCATGCCACTCCTACCCTATCGCCGATTTGTAATTTGACGATTTCTGAGCCTAATTTTACAACGGTTCCTACGGCCTGATGACCCAGAACCACAGGTAATTTGGGCGGTGAAGTTCTTCCTTCTATTTCATCTAGCTCGGTATGGCAAACTCCACAAACTGAAACCTTTATCAACACTTCATTATTCTTAACATCTGGTATTGGCATGTCAACCAGTTCAAGGGGGTATTTATTTGTCTTCAGAGAGCTTATTTTATTGAGAATCATTGCTTTCATCCTGCGCTAATTTATTCGGTTTTATTTGGTCTTATCAGACTGATCCTGCTCTCTAGCATCAAATATCTTCCCTTGCTTGGTCTTTTCTTTCTTAAAAAATAGCTTAAAAAATCGGTTCTCATCCTTATCAAATTCTTCTAAAAAAATATTAGACTTCCGAGATAGTCCGTCTTCCATTAAGTAACTGATAGGTGCTAAAACCTCAAAACTTCTAAAGATCTCTTTTGAAATGGCCAAAATTGGTAGCGCTAAAATCATACCTGCTATGCCCCACATAAAAGCACCTAAAAAAAGTCCGCTTATAATGAACAAAGGATTAATCTTTATACTTGTACCCATCACATTGGGTGAGATCAGATTGCCTTCTACTTGCTGAACTATTATGTACCATACCAGTACTGCCCATGGCTGCCATAACGTATCAGCAGCTATCAGCATATAGGTAAAAGGAAGAATAGCACCGATAGTTGTTCCTACGTACGGTATGAGTTCAAGAAAACCTGCTAAAAACCCCCAAAAATAAGGATAGGGCACTCCTATGACCCAGAGGCCGGATCCAATGAGTAGCCCCAGTATAATTACAACCAGGCCTTGCCCAACCATATATCGTTTGGCCAATTTTTGTAACTGATCGAAAAGTGCTTCTGTATTTTTTCTGTATTTAGGGTTTACTTGTGAAAGGAAAAAATTCTTAAATGCAGTTCTGTAAAGAAGCATGAAATAAGTAATTAGGATTATCAATACAATATTCGCTATGATGCTGGTTCCCGATTGAAAGCTTTCACGTATAAACCCTAAAGGCGTATCGAATGCAGTAAGGAGATTTTCCGATATCCAGCTTGAAGAAGCCTCGGGATCCACGTTAAAATATTGGTTGAACCAATCCATAAATCGAGTGGCGAAATTGCCCAGTTTCTCCCTTATTGATGGTATCTCACGAAAAAAAACCTGTGATTGATTGAAGAAAAAGAAAAAAACAGCCAAAAGCGGCACTACAGCCAAGAGGTAAGATACTAATATGGAAAGAATCCTGTTTCGTAAAATCGCTTCAAAAAAAGAAGCAAGGGGAGTTAACATCAGGGTAAAAAAAAACTAAAAATCAGGGGCACAAGAATAACCTGACCTTCGATCAGCAGGTAAACAAGTAATGCAGTTGAACCAAAAAAATAAAAAACGTTGGGCAGATGAATGGTGTATTTTTTCATAACATCGTTTTACCGGTTTATTTTAAGTCCAGTGTTTGGTAGGTCAATTTAACCTGGATATTCCCTAACTTCAAATGTAGCTTTATATTCAATTTTTCGAAATGACTTATATCATATTATGCATTGCTGAAAAAAATTCGAGAACCCTAAGAGATAGAATGACTCAAATCATTTAGTACAAAATATTCTCTTTATAAATTTGTAACCATTTACCACACTATTATAATAAATCAAAAAATAGGACTTGTATTTATGTTCTATTTATGACCGGGCCTAATAAATAAAGGAGTGAGTTCTATAGATTAGGGTTTCTTGTTCCTAATGTATAGCTTAGATGTAAATTGGGCATTTGCAAAATTTCAAACTGTAGGTAATGGATCCGTTTGTATATCTTATTATGGGAATTTTGGGCTTATGGATGGGCACCGAATTTACTGTCAGGAATGCTATAAAAATTGCGCGGCATTTTAACATATCTGACCTATTCATTGGTCTTACTATACTGGCCTTCGGTACGGATTTACCAGAACTTGTGGTTGCTATTGACGGGGCCTTTAAGAACCTGGCCGGTACAGATGCCTCAGGGGTAATCGTTGGTAACGCTATTGGCAGTTCTGTTGCCCAAATAAGCATTGTTATCGGTTTCATCGCATTATTCTACTATGTCACTACCGGAGAGATGCAGAAA
>JABDPH010000350.1 GCA_013042925.1 Eudoraea sp. | reverse complement strand
TGAAATGATCTTCAAATAAATAAAACCCCTGTAAAGTATCTGCTTGTTTAATATAAGGGGAACGCAAAATTCTATCCCAGCTCCATTTTTGATTAATAGGCCTTTGTGAAATATCCAGATCTTCGACTGTAATAAGTTCTTTGTCAAGGAATCCATCCTGCTGAAGGAAAATTTGCAATTCATCTGAATAGGGGAAATACAAATTTTGGGTTATCTCTTTCCATTTATCAGTCTCTGCTTCAGTAAGTGAAGTCCTTCCAATGATTCTGGTGTAATCTTCTGTATAACCTTCTTTTACTTTTTGTAATTGTTGCAGCGTATATTCCATACACCATTTAGCAAGGTAATTAGTATACCAATTATTATTGACGTTATTCTCGTATTCGTTGGGCCCTGTTACCCCCAGAATTACATACTTATTTTTGTCATTGGAAAATGTAGCTCTTTGGGCCCAGAAACGCGATATCCCTATTAGAACTTCGAGACCCATTTCAGGTATATAAGAATAATCTCCCGTAAATCTGAAATAGTTGTAAATGGCAAATGCTATTGCTCCATTCCGATGGATTTCTTCAAAAGTAATTTCCCATTCATTATGACATTCTTCGCCATTCATTGTTACCATGGGGTATAAAGCCGCTCCATTAATGAAACCTAATTTTTTGGCATTCTCAATGGCCTTTTCCAGGTGATTAAATCTGTATTGAAGCAGGTTCCTGGCCACAAGGTGATCCTTGGTTGCCATATAAAATGGAATACAATAGGCTTCAGTATCCCAGTAGGTACTACCTCCATATTTCTCCCCTGTAAATCCTTTTGGCCCAATATTTAATCTGGAATCTGTTCCCAAATACGTTTGGTTCAGGTGAAATATATTAAATCGAATACCCTGTTGTGCTTTAACATCACCCTG
Organism: Eudoraea sp.; assembly: GCA_013042925.1. Classification (GTDB taxonomy): domain Bacteria; phylum Bacteroidota; class Bacteroidia; order Flavobacteriales; family Flavobacteriaceae; genus Eudoraea. The sequence goes on along the minus strand of JABDPH010000350.1, from coordinate 4,370 downwards.
AATGCTTATATCACTCATTTCCCAAATTTTATTCCAGGCAGCTATTTGATTTTCCAACAGTTTATCAAATCCTGAGGAAGTAGCAGATTTCAAAGCTTTTTTTGCGGCCTTCACCAGTTCATCAGCTTTGTGATTTCTGGAAACAGTGTAGCCTCCATATTTATAAAAAGTAACATCTTCACCCTTTTTGGCAGTATGCTCATATTTGTGCCCAACCCATACTTCTTTAACTTCTTCAGAAACACTTCCAGGAACAGGTGATCCCTCAGCAGATAATTGGCATTCCATAAAAGTGCAAATTTCAAAATGAGTTTTCATGGTATGCGCTTCTATAAAAGCTTGTTTCCCTTCAGAACTTACATTGGTAACATTCCAGAATTTATCGTCCCAATTGCTATCCTCGTTAGTAATGCCATTATCCAGATACGGTATAAATTTAATTGCAGCGCTTTTATTTACCGGAATGATTTTATACTTAATAGCCCCTATTTCATCAATATCGAGACTCAAAAACCGAGTAACTTCGACATCAACAATAGTTTCATTGGGCAATGTAGCTGTGAAGCTTCTTTTATACCACCCCCCTTTCATGTTAAGTTCTCGTCTGAAACCGTCAATATTGCTACATGTATTGAGATCTAAAGGTTCTTCATCCACAAAAACATCAATGCCAATCCAGTTGGGTGCATTTAAGACTTTTGCAAAATACTCGGGGTAACCATTTTTCCACCAACCCACTTTTGTTTTATCCGGGTAGTACACACCTGCAATATAACTTCCTTGAAATGTTGGACCGGAGTACTGTTCTTCAAAATTTGCACGCTGCCCCATTGCACCGTTTCCAATACTAAAAAGGCTTTCAGAAGATTTTACATTTTGCTTGTTATATCCTTCTTCAATTATGGCCCATTCGTCTGCTATAATGTATTCTTTATTCATTTTATAATACGTTACTGTCTTATTAAAGAATTGTTTAAAATAGGTAATTACGGATAATTTGCCGGATAAATATCCTAATTTTTGCTCTGAAGCATTAAAATCAGGTCATCCAAAAACTTATAATCTATTTCAGTGAAGTTTTTAAAGCCATGATCAGCATCTGACAAAACTTTTATATCTCCAATTCCTATACTTTCCATACCTGCTATATTTGCAGCCTCTATTCCTGCTAATGCATCCTCAAAAACGACACAATTTGCCGGTTCTACTCCTATTCTTTTTGCGGCTATTAAAAAGACTTCGGGATCTGGTTTTGCCTTTGTAACCTGAGTTCCATCCACAATGGCTTCAAAATAAGGCATTAACTCAACCTTTTCCAAAATCGAAACAGCATTTTTACTTGCAGAACCCAGTGCCATAGGAATCCCCTTATTTTTAAGGTATCCCAGGATTTTAGTAACATCCGGAAGTATTTCACTTTCGTCCATTTTAGAAATATATTTTAAATAGTCCTCATTTTTTTCTTCCAGCCATGTGTCGAATTGTTCCTTTGAAACGGAAATATTACCCATTTCCAACAAAAGCTCTAGACATCTTTTGCGGCTTACCCCTTTGAAATTCTCATTATCCTCTTCAGTGAAATCAACCCCCAGTTCATCAGCCAGATTTTTCCAGGCCAGATAATGGTATTTCGCAGTATCCACAATTACTCCGTCTAAATCGAATATGAATCCGGTTTTTTTCATTTTTGCTAATCTGTTTACTTAGTTGTTTGTAGATTCCCTTTCAATTAGTGTGGCTTTAATAACTTCGGTCCTAAAAGTTTCTTCTTCTGTCTCAATTTCATCATCTCGCTCTATTTTCTCAATAAGCATTTTCGCAGCAATTTCACCCATTTGCTCTCCGTGTTGTGCTATAGATGTGAGTGCGGGATTAGCTAATTTAGAAAGAATGCCATCTGTAAAACCAATGAAGGCAATGTCATCGGGGATTTTCATTCCGTTCCTCTGCGCAATTCTCATAGCTCTGACTGCAAAAATTTCATTCACACATAAAACCGCATCCATATTATTTGAAGCAAAGAAAGCTTCGCTCTTTGTTTCATCTTCAAATTGATAAGGTAAACGTAAAATCAGATTTTCATCCAGCTCCAGGTTATGGTCTTTCAGAGCCTTGTAATAACCCTGGGCCCTTTTTTCACTTACATTCAGATAGCTTTCTGTTGTGATCAAAGCTATTCGTTTTCTTCCATTTTCTATTAATTTTTTAACCGCCATATAAGACGCTTCAAAGTCATTTATAACCACCTTATCGCAAATAACATCATCGGTAATCCTGTCAAAAAGAACAAGAGGCATACCCTGATCAATGATTTCTATTAAATGATGAAAATCATTTTTTCGCTGTGTTTCTGCAGATAAAGCCATAATGAAACCATCAATACTGCCGTTCGCCAACAACTCCATATTGATAACTTCCTTTTCAAATGATTCATCAGATACGCATGCAATTACATTATAACCCTTGGTATCGGCATATTGTTCTATACCCCTGAAAACCGTAGTAAAAAAATGATGTACTATATCAGGTATGATTACACCTATATTCCTGGTACGCCTATTTTTTAGGCTAAGGGCTATATTGTTGGGCTTGTAGTGGTACAGTTTGGCAAAAGCCTGAATTTTTTCAGTGGTGTCTTTGCTTATTTCTTTACTGTTTTTTAGCGCCTTGGATACCGTTGAAATGGATACATCCAATTCACGGGCAATTTGTTTAAGGGTAATCTTTTTTTTCAAATGTTAGAGTATGAAAATAGTGTAAATGTTAAAGTAATTATAATTTAGATATCTTATAAATATATTCTTTTTTTAACATTTAATAAGGGCAAAAACCATAGAAACTATTATCTTTAATAGCTTGCGGTATAAAAAAAATATTATATTTGTTCCGTTTTTAACAAAGATTGAACTATTTAAATAAGGATAACATAATTTTGCCAATTCTGTTTTATCATACTCTTATTTAACAAAAGTTATTAACACGAAACCGTTTTCGTTGTTGACAACTTTTAATAAGAGTATGCTATTAACATTTATTTTACATAGGTTTAACCTTTGGTGCTAAAAATTAACTAAACTCAAAATTAACTTTTTATGAAGATTACGCTACTAAAGAGCTTTTTATTAGTCGGAGCTATTTTAAGCTTTGGACTTGCAAAAGCGCAAGAAGTATCAGGTACAGTTTCTGATGCAAATGGTCCTTTACCGGGGGCCAGTGTTGTTGTAAAAGGAACTACAAATGGTACACAAACAGACTTTGATGGTAACTATACATTAAATAATGTAGAAAGCGATGCTACACTCGTTATCAGTTACATTGGTTACAGTACTCAGGAAGTCGCCGTTAATGGAAGAACTACTATTAATGTAGTTTTGGAAGAAGATGCACAGGCATTAGATGAAGTAGTTATCATCGGTTATGGTACTACAACAGTTAAAGATGCGACAGGTGCTGTCTCCGCAATTAATTCGGAAGACTTTAATTCTGGTATTATTGCATCTCCTGAGCAATTGATTCAGGGTAAAACTGCCGGGGTTCAGATCACTCAGTCGAGTGGTGAGCCGGGTGCCGGAGTAAACATTAGGATCAGGGGTGCAAATTCCATCCGTTCCAATAACAGCCCATTATTTGTTGTAGATGGTGTTCCGCTATCATCTGAATCTACTACCCCTGGTGGTGGTGATATAACCGGTGGTGAAAATGCTTCGAGAAACCCATTAAACTTTATTAACCCTCAGGATATTGAAAGTATCTCTATCTTAAAAGATGCCTCTGCAACAGCCATTTATGGATCCAGGGGAGCAAACGGGGTTGTAATCGTGACTACAAAAAGTGGTAAAACTGCTACCGGTGGTGTATGGGAATTAAATCAAACCGTTAGTATTTCAACACCCAGAGAGAATTTTAAACTTTTGGATGGGCCAGCATTTATTGCACAAACAGCCGTAGATCGTGGTCAAACAATTGCCAATGATATAGATGAAGGATTTAATACAGATTGGCAGAAAGTTGTTTTGAGAACTGTGGTTTCTCCAGTTACCAATTTGTCATATTCCAATAATTATGGTAGTGGTAATGTAAGAGGAACTTTTTCTTACGGAAAACAGTTTGGAGTTATCCAGGGCTCTTCTCAGGAAAGAATAACAGGAAGGGTAAATGTCAATCAGCGTTTTTTGGATGATAGACTAAAATTTGATTTACAATCTTCATGGGCACGTGTTAATGATTTGGCTCCTCAAATTAGTGGTGGCACCGGTGCCAGTGGTAACTTAATTGGAGCAACATATTCTGCAAACCCAACATGGCCTAACAATCCATCGTTTGTAATTCCGGGTAACCTCTTAAACCCCGCTAACCTTTTGGCTTATTAC
>JABDPH010000347.1 GCA_013042925.1 Eudoraea sp. | reverse complement strand
CTTCTTGGTTCTGCTGATCTAGGTAGTTCCCCCGAAACCTAAAAATCGAGCAAATTGCATGACCAACATGATTGGTATGGTTATCCAATTAGCAATTGCACCTATGGGTCTGCATTAAAGCAGCAGTATTTCTAAAAAGACATACCCCCTTAGAGTCGTACATTAACGTTTGACAGTTTTACTTTTAACTAATACTAGCTAAAACTGTATTTAATCTTCAAAGAACTTAATTTCACTTAGCAAGTGAGAATCGATAAAATCGAATAACAATAGCAAAAACTTCACTTATTAAAAGCAATAAATTGACCGCTTATTTCAATGTTTCTTTTATTGAGATTTTCAAAACCCATCTTCATAATCCCTCCGGCATTAAGCGCATAAAACCCATTTGATATAAACATCTCAATGGGTTTTTCTTCCATTGATGTACTGGAAGTTAAAATTAGCGGTAAAATGAGGAATAAACTAACCTCGGGGGATTTGATTAAAAGATGTGGCATGGTTGAATATTACATGTTTTTACTCCGTACATAATTCTGATATTTGACCTTGCTCTTCAGCCAAAAGATTATCAATGTTATTTTCTGTAAGCACTACCTCATCTAACAGTTCCAAACGATCCTTATTATCTGTAAAAACTGCAAACAATAATGCTATGATTAAAAGGGTAAAAAATATAACACACTTTTTCATTGGTTCTACTGAAATTTACAAGCGTTCAATGATACTTTAATTGCAAATATTTCTTTGGAGCCAAAATATGTACTCATAAATGATCTACACAGTCTATTTGTATAATTGGTATGGAATTGTGTATACATTGCACTGATTATTTCTGATTTGAAATGAAATATTCCATTTTTTTGATAGTAACATCTTATGCTTATTTTCACATGTTTTTCCATCCAAAAATAAAGATCATATTTAGTTCAAAATGCAAAGTTTAAGCTATTTAGGGCTTCTCATACAGCTATCTAATCTATCTATACAAAATTCATAAAGTCTGAATATCAATACCCCTAATTTTGTAACTTACGAGAATATAATAAGATGATGTTACAAGCTGTTATTGTAGATGATGAGAAAAAAGCGCTTCAGAGCCTTTCATGGGAATTGACAAACTTCAGTGATGAAATAAATGTAGTTGCTACTTTTACCGATCCCTATGAAGCGTTGAGTTATCTTAGCAACAATACACCTGATTGCTTGTTTTTAGATATTGAAATGCCTACCATGGACGGATTTCAATTCATTCAAAAATTAAATAATAAGGATTTTCCAGTTGTGATAACCACAGCCTACAATCAATATGCGATAAAAGCACTAAAGAATGAGGCTATTGATTATCTACTAAAACCAATAGATACGGACGACTTAAAAGATACCATTGTAAAAATTAAAAAGTTTAATGCCAGATCTTATACTGCAGACAGACTTGAAAAAATTCTACTGAATTTTAATGCGGATGAAAAGCATAAAAAAATTACTTTCAATACCGATGGGAAACTGGTATTCCTGGAAAGCAAGGAAATCTTGTATGCTGAATCTGATGGTAATTATAGTACTATCTACCTTTCAGATGGTAACAAGATTGTGCTTACTAAAAAACTAAAGGAGGTAAATGAGTTACTGCCAAATGATTCCTTTTTCAGGATACACAACTCGTATATAATTAATCTTACTAAAATTAAAGAGTTTCTCAAAACAGACGGATATGTTGTACTTCAATCCAATCATAAAATACCGGTGTCTCGTCAAAAAAAGAGTGATTTTTTAGATTTGTTATAATCAATTGGAGAATTCCCTATGTTAATGCGTTTTAAAATCCCCTATGCTCCTTCAGCTTTTATTAATTATTCCATGGTCTTTTGTATTAGTATCATCCTCTTTTTACATGAAACCAATGCACAAGTAAACGGTAAAAATTTCAAGGAAACAACCGAAAGCCTCATATCAAAGTCTTCTCAGTCTTATAGTGATTTGGAGCTTGTACTAAAGCCTATTCAGCAAGATACCAGTTTGATGCGCTATTTTGCAAATGCTTCAGTTAAGGAAAGCTACTATGCGGGTGCCTCTTATGCATTGAACAAATTGGGCATTGCTTATAGAGATTATTCCCTCTACGACAAGGCAATCAAACTACATCAAATGGCTTTAGATGCCTCAGTGGAAAATAACAATACAGAATTTCAAATTTACAGTTTAACAATGTTGAGCTCTGTCTATCGGCAAACAGAGGCAATCCCATCCGCGCTGGACTGCGCGCAAAAAGCAATAGATCTCGCTGAGTCTCTGGAGCAACCCAGTGTGAATATAAAAAGGAACTTAAATTTTTCTGTGAACAGCATTGGCCATATCTATAGAACTCTAGGTCAATATGATCTTGCTGTTGCCAATTTCAGGAAATCAATAGCGCTTGAGACCGAACTGGGCAACCTTACAGGTCTCGCCATGAATTATAAGGATATTGGCGAATGTCTTGAGGCCGAGAGCAAGCTGGAAGAAGCGCTTGAAAACTATGAACGATCGTTGGCCTTTAATGAAAAAATTGGGTCTAAAAGGATCCACGTCATATCAAATCTGGGTATAGCTCATGTATACGTTCATCAAAACAAGATCAATGAGGCTCTTGAAATTTTTGAATCTATTTTTGAGCTATCCAAAGATCTGGGGGACATGAAAATCACTTCTGAGATATATCTAAATATAGGCTGGGCACACCTCCAAAATAAGAATTTTGAAGCGGCTGAGAAAAATCTAAATAAAGGCCTAGAAATAGCCAAAAAATATAATCTGCTAAGTGGAATGGAAGAGGCATACTCCTTTTTAGCCGATTTATGGGAAAGCCAGGACGATTTCAAAAAGTCTAAAGAATTCTTTTTGGAAGCAGTAGATGTGGAGGAAAAAATTTCAAATGATCGCAATAGGCGTTATGTAGCTGATTTAATTACTCGTTCTGAGACAGAAAAAAAGAACAATCAGATACAAGTACTTGCAAAAGAGAATGAAATAATAAATTTAAAGCTGCGCAGAAATCAGAACACCTTATTAATTGGCGCTTTATTGGTAGCCCTGTTTACGTTAATGCTTTATATTTTACACAGGCAAACCCAGCTCAAAAGCGATAAGAAACTGCTCACCCTTGAACAGAGTATGCTGCGAAGTCAGATGAATCCCCATTTTTTATTCAATTCACTAAATTCTATAAAACTCTATATCATAAACAATGAAAAAAAGAATGCTGTTCATTACCTGAATAAGTTTTCGAAATTAGTACGTAAAATACTTGAATCTTCTTCTGTCAGGGAAATTCCATTGGCTGAAGAATTAGAAACCATTGAATTGTATATGACCATTGAAAACATCCGCTTTTCCAATGAAATTGATTTTAAAATAATCGTTGATGAAGGTATTGATCCCCATATAGTTAAAATTCCTTCCCTTATTCTTCAGCCTTTTTTGGAAAATGCACTATGGCATGGCCTCTCTTCAAAAGAAGGTGAAAAGTCTATCATATTGCAAATAAGCAGGGAAAAAGAGGGGTACATAAATATATCTATAACTGATAATGGAGTTGGAAGAGAAGCTGCGGAAAAACTCAAAGAAAGCAAGGTTTTAAAAAGAAAATCTGTCGGGATTGATATCACCAAGGAGCGTTTGGCTAATTTTTCTAAAGATTATCAAAATAAATTTGAGATCGAAATTCAAGACCTTTTTAATGAGCAGGGTGAAGCTTCCGGTACAAGGATAATATTAAATATTCCTACTATTTAGAATTATCTAAAGCTATATTTTCGAGTTTTTTATACCATCCCTTTCCAAATTTTCGAATAAGTGCCTCTTTTACAAACTTGTAAATGGGAATTTGTAATTCTTCTCCCAGAGAACATGCGGGATCACAGATTTGCCATTTATGATAATTCACCGCTGTAAGTTCTTCATACTCATTTATTCGTACAGGATATAAATGACAGGAAACCGGTTTTTTCCATTTTGTAGCTCCATTATTAAAAGCTTCTTCAAGGCCACATTTCGCTATCCCTTTATCTGAATATACGACATATGCGCATTCTTCCTTATTAATCAAAGGTGTTTCCCATTCACCATCTGCACCCTTTACAAAGGCACCTTGCTCTGCTATAGCCAAAACTCCTTCAGCCCTGAGGTAAGGCTTAACATCAGCATAGATATCTACTAGAATTTCGGTCTCCTTATCCTCTAATGGAGCTCCTGCCTCCCCGTCTATACAGCAGGCACCCTTGCATGCAGATAAATTGCATACAAAATCTTTTTCCAAAATATCATCAGAGATAATGGCTTTGCCAATTTGAAACATCTTACGGAATTAAGGTGGTAAAGATAATTATTGAATTTTACAATTATAAAATATTTGTCTTTATGTGATCCAACTACCTCTGGTATAACGTAAATTTGCGAGCTTATTAAAATTGAAAGACTGATGAATTTTAGTTTAAGAGAAATAGCTTCGGCAAGTATGATCCTTTTTGCAGTGATAGACATAATAGGTAACATCCCTATTATTATCAGCTTACGAAATAAAGTAGGTCATATACAATCTGGTAAAGCCACTATAGTGGCGGCAGCTATTATGGTAGCTTTTCTTTTTATTGGTGAGGAAATTTTAAAGCTAATAGGGATAGATGTAAATTCATTTGCGGTAGCAGGTGCCTTTGTCTTGTTCTTTTTAGCAATAGAAATGATTCTGGGGATTGCACTATACAAAGACGATGAGCCAGAAAGTGCTTCTATTGTTCCGATTGCATTTCCTCTTATAGCCGGCGCAGGAACTATGACCGCTCTCCTTTCTTTAAGGGCAGAATTTCACGTAGAGAACATTATTGTGGCTATTATAATTAATATTATTTTTGTCTATATCGTTCTAAAATCGTCTAAAGCAATTGAAAGGATACTTGGAAAGAACGGGATTAACATAATCCGGAAAGTCTTTGGAGTTATATTATTAGCTATAGCGGTTAAGTTATTTACTTCAAATATTAACCAACTTTTTTAGAATAGATTGCAATGAAACAAAGGTGTACATAAACCAGATGCGACTAAGATGAATAAAACATTATTTGTAGTACTAATTATCCTGGCACTTGTACTTATAACTTACAATGTTACGCTTATTGATTTTGACGAGCCTTTTAAAGGAAATAGTGTTGTTGCTTTGATAGGGATTGTGGCCTCTCTGTGTGCTATTTTACTGCTCTTAATATATATGACTTCCAAAAAAATTCAGAAAAAAATAGAAGACGATAAGTAACTAAATTAAGTCTGTTCTTTTTCTTTTTGCTGAATTGTTGGACTATCCAATTCCAGTACTTTTTTAAGCATTCTGTCTGAACTACCTTTGATCTTGGCATTGAGGTTCGATGTAAATAACTGCTCTGCCAAAGCACCTTTCAGGTAGAGTTTTATCTTATCCTCAAAATCATAGAAATTAATTTTAATATTTCTATCTATGGAGTAGTCTACAAACTTTTCAAAAACAATGTCATCTATATTGAAATCTCTGACAAACTCTGCTTCGCTGTAACTGGAATATCTGGTCCTGTCTTCCTCTAAATGTTCAAATATAAACCTGGACATAAACCCAAGACTTTCCAGGCTCTCAACAGCTTCTTCTTCATTTGTGCCAATGGGTACAAAAACATCGGGAATAATACCTCCACCTCCATAGACCACTTTCCCATTGGGAGTTGTAAACTTTAAAGAATCCGCTACTTTAATACTATCTACAGAAATCAGCTCGCCGTTATGGTAGCGATCTGTGAATTTTTGATAATAATCCTTATTGCCATTTTTATACGTCTTTTGAATGGAACGCCCGGTAGGTGTATAATATCTCGAAACTGTCAAACGCACAGCAGAGCCGTCACCCAATTCCATTTCGCGCTGAACTAATCCTTTACCAAAAGATCGACGACCTATTATTGTTCCTATATCATTGTCTTGCAGGGCACCGGCAATGATTTCACTTGCAGAGGCAGAGCGCTCGTTTATTAATACGTAGACAGGTTTGTCTTCAAAACTGCCTTTTTTAGATGCGAAAGTTTTTTCTATTTCCCCCTTCTTATTCTTTGTATAAAGGATTAACTTTCCATCCCCTAAAAATTCGTCGGCCAATTGCTCTGCAATTCCCAGATAACCTCCCGGGTTATCCCTAAGATCCAGAGCTAGCTTTTTTGCGCCTTGTCTTTGCAATATGCGCAATGCCATGTTAAATTCTTTATAGGTTGATTCGGCAAATCTGTTTATTTTAATATATCCCATATCAGGAGTCAGCATATAATATGCCTGAACGCTTTTTATAGGTATCCGATCCCGCTTAAGGTTTACTCTGAACATTTTATTCTCAGATTTGCGATAAACCTTAAGTTCAACTGAAGAACCATTTTGTCCTTTTAACCTTTCGACAATAACTTCACTGGGTAACCTTTTGCCATAAAGGGTATCATTGCCCGCCATAAGTATTCTATCTCCCGCCTTTATCCCTTTAAGGTAACTAGGGCCTTTTTCTATGGTACGTATTACCGTGATAGTATCCTTATACATGTAAAAATTTATCCCTATCCCTACAAAATCACCTTTCATATTTTCGGCCACGCGCCTCATTTCACTTTTGGGAATATAAACTGAATGAGGATCTAATTTATCCAGAATATTATTTACAGTAATATCTACAATACTATCTGTATTAATATCATCAACATACTCATAATCAATATAATCTATTAGCCTGTTGAGCTTATCCTTTTTAGAATTTGTAGTAAATAATTTCTCAGGCGAGTCGTTAAAGTGAAGTTTACCACCCACAAAGATTCCAAGCGATAAAGCAAGGGCAATAATTGTTGGCCATATGTAAAAATGTTTCTTCATTCGTTCAATTATAATTTAAACAATATCTTCAATTGAAGGCAGGTGTCGCAATTCCACGCCAGCCCTTTTTAGAAAATCTAGCCCTGAATTATCCTTATAAACAATTTGATATACCACTCGTTTTATTCCGGATTGGTGAATAAGCTTGCTGCATTCTCTACAAGGCGATAAAGTTATGTATAAGGTAGCTCCTTCACAAGACTGAGTTGAAGCAGCTACTTTAGATAGGGCATTGGCTTCAGCGTGTAAAACATACCATTTGGTATATCCCTCTTCGTCCTCACAAAAATTCTCAAATCCGGTAGGTGTTCCATTATACCCATCAGAGATAATCATCCTATCCTTAACCACAATAGCTCCAACTTGCTTTCGCTTACAATAGGATAATTTACCCCATTCATGAGCCATTCTCAAATAAGCCTTATCGTATTTTTCCTGTTTACTTTGTCTCACCAAACAGAACCATTTTATGCACCATTTTATTCAGGCAAAGCACTAAGATACCTGCTTTACAAAAGTCCCACAACCTTATACGGTTAATTTTTATTTAAAACCGTTGTCTGGCATAAAAACATTTCAGTATTTAGGATAAAACATATGCAATAGGATATATGCTCTTACCAGGGCCAGCCATTTATCAACATGGGTATTGAAAGTAAAATTATGGCCGACAAAATTAATACTGTGAATACCGTCCTTTTAACTCCAAGTTTATTTTGAAAGATAAAGGCCAGTATTAGGACGGCAAATATTACTATAATCTGTGAAATTTCTATTCCACATGCAAAACCCAGCAGAGGTCCTATTTTTTCTTCTTCTTCGCTCATCAACATATTGAAGTAATTAGAGAATCCAAACCCGTGTATTAAGCCAAAAAAAGTAGTGCTGAATTCAAGTAAATATCCCCTGGTACCGGATTGGACAGCAAAAACCTGAAATATATTATATGATGCAGTTAACAATATGGTTAATGGAATTAAAAATTCAATTAATTCCACATCAGCCTTAACAATAGAATAAGCAGATAATGCTAAGGAAAGACAATGTGCAATGGTAAATAATGTAGCCAATACAACAACTTTCTTCCAGTGTTTAAAAGTAAAAGGAGCCGTCAAGGCAGTCAGAAATAATACATGATCATACGCTCCCCAATCTAAGACATGGTTAATACCAAGTTTGCAATAGAACCAAAAATCGTACATTTCTTATATTTTATAATAACAGGTTTAAGCGTTCAATCTTCCAGTAGAAATAGAAACTATCAGGCTTCAAAGCCAGCCCTAGATTCCCCTTTCCTTTTGAATTTGTTCATAGGCCCTCTGAACTTCCTTAAACTTTTCCTCTGCTCCCTTTTTAATGGCTTCATTCTCCGTGATTACCTTATCAGGATGATACTTTTTTGCCATTTTCCGATATGCCTTTTTTACCTCATCATCTGAAGCCGCCTTTTCTATTTCTAATATTTTGTAGGCATTATCGGCAGATTTGATAAACATTGCCTTAATACTTTCAAAATCAATCCTTCCCACCCTCAGGTAACGGGCTATCTCCTTTATTTTCTCTATTTCCAAATGGCTAACAGCACCATCGGCCTGGGCAATCCCAAAAAGAAAATGTAGTAATTGTAATCGGACTTCATAGCGGGTACGCTGGTTCAGATAAGTGCAGATGCGTTGGGCAGATACTTCCCTGTTTTTAATTACTTCGTTAAATGTTCGAAAAATAGCATTGGCCTTTTCTTTGCCGTATGTGCTTAGAAAATATTGTCTGACATAATCTAATTCGCGCTGACTTACTTGTCCATCTGCTTTAATCACAATCGAACAAAGAGAAAGTAGGTTTAGTTCAAAATCTGCCGGAGACACTTTTTGTCTGGTAAAATCACTGAATACCGTTCTTCCTCCCGAACTGCTGTTTAGATTATCTATAAAGCTCCCAACTAAAAAGCCCAAAATAGCTCCGGGTAAACGAAAAAGAAAATAACCTAATATTGCGGCGAACCACCTAATCATGATCTTAGTAAAATTTGCGCAAATATAGAATAATATGAAGGAATACCTTACTTAAAGAATGGTTAAGCTTTGCACTATTGATATTACAATTTCACTATCTTTGCGACTAGTTTAATTAAAAAAATGCTTATGTATCCTGAAGAATTAGTAAAACCAATGAGAGCAGATCTGGCATCAGCCGGGTTTGAAGAATTATATACAGCAGAGTCAGTGGAAAATGCTATAAAGCAAGAAGGCACAACCCTGGTGGTTGTGAATTCTGTATGTGGCTGTGCTGCGGCGAATGCAAGACCAGCTGCGAAGTTAAGTCTGGAAAATGGTAAAAAACCTGACCATCTTATAACCGTTTTTGCCGGGGTAGATACGGAAGCAGTAGACGCTGCAAGAAATCTTATGATTCCGTTTCCTCCATCATCCCCGAGTATGGCTTTGTTTAAAAATGGAGAATTGGTTCATATGATTGAAAGACATCATATAGAAGGAAGACCTGCAGAATTAATTTCGGAGAACTTAATGCAGGCCTACGAGGAATTCTGTTAACAGCTAATATACCGGTATCAGATGTTTTCATGCGTTAATTGAATTATCCATTAACGTTTACAGGATTAATTTCGAAAACCGATTTTTTTAGATCATATAAAAAATTGTAAAAAACCACTTCAATAGAAGTGGTTTTTTATTTTTGTGTCATGCAAAAAATTTTGGCGTATCCACTTACCGTAATATATTTTATTTTCTTTGGGATAGCCCTGGTAATCTTTCATCCCATTCAATGGATTTGCTTTAATCTTTTTGGGTATAATGCACATAAAAAAAGTGTAAGTATCCTGAATTTGGTACTGCTGCGCTGTACTCATGTACTGGGAACCAGTTATACTTTTACAAATCCCTATAAAATTCCTTCAAACAGACCTCTAATTATCGTTGCGAATCATCAAAGCATGAATGATATTCCTCCTATCATATGGTTTATGCGTGCTCACCATCCCAAATTTGTAAGCAAAATAGAACTTGGGAAGGGAATCCCCAGTGTTTCCTACAATCTAAGACATGGTGGATCTGTACTTATTGACAGAAAAGATGCCAAACAAGCCCTTTTGGAAATATCCAAACTTGGCAAATACATTGAGAAATATAATAGAAGTGCGGTCATATTCCCGGAAGGAACCAGAAGCCGAACAGGGCATCCAAAAAAATTCCAAACAACGGGCTTAAAAATACTTATGAAGCAAACACCCTCTGCTTTGATAGTGCCTATTAGCATAAATAATTCATGGAAAATGCTCCGTTATGGGAAATTTCCATACGGAATTGGATCTCATTTAACCTTTGAAGTTCACCAGCCTCTCGATAATAGCGGAGATCCGGAAGAATTAATTCAAAAAGTAGAACAATTCATAACCAGTGGTGTAACTTCTTTTTAATGAACCGGAAAGCAATAATAAATAAGACTAAAAAATTTGTCAAACAGACACTTGAAGGTGCAGAAGGAGGCCACGATTGGTTTCATACAAAAAGGGTATTGGCAAATTCTATCCATATTGCCAAGAAAGAAAATGCTAATTTATTTGTGGTTCAACTAGCTGCGCTGTTACATGATATTGCAGATGCAAAATTCCATGATGGGGATGAAACCCTGGGTCCTAAAATGGCTTCCGAATTCCTGGAAGCACAGAAGGTAGACCCATTAAACAGGGAACACATAATCAAAATAATAAAATCCGTATCATTTAAGAACAGTCTATCCCCTATAGAAAATCCATTTGATTCTATAGAATTACAGATCGTACAGGATGCAGACAGATTAGATGCTATTGGGGCCATAGGTATTGCGCGGGCCTTTAACTATGGTGGGTTTAAAAACAGGGAGCTCTATAATCCTAAAGTTCCGCCAAATATGAACATGAACAAGGAAGCGTATAAGAAGTCCAGTGCCCCTACTATCAATCACTTTTATGAAAAATTACTTCTCTTAAAAGAAAAAATGAACACACCTACAGGGAAAAAACTTGCGGAGAACCGTCATGATTTTATGCTCAGTTACCTGGATCAATTCTACCAGGAATGGGAAGGTATAAAATAACGTCGTTTTAATTTATTTCAATTCGCTATCCCTTTTCACCAAATAATTACCTGTTTGGTTATTGCGTATATTAAATTTTTAAAAGCAATAAGCCTAATTGAATAGTTTCCATTGACCCCGTTTGTATTGTTCGTATAAATCTCTATTTAAT
>JABDPH010000345.1 GCA_013042925.1 Eudoraea sp. | reverse complement strand
CCAGTAAAGAGTACAATGAGTTTATATTTAAATATTTAAAAAGGGGAAATAAAGACCGGATTACCAGCAATATATTCAATCAACTGAATGAGAATGATTTTATTTATGTCAGTAGCTTTGATCCTGCAAGGAAGATAGGGTATAATTTTAGTTTTGAACATTTTAATGATAAAAATGAATTGGATTACAAGATAACATCCAGTAATATCCGTTGGGTGCCAAAGGATAGCCTCTACAGATTAACCTCATATACCAAGCGAAAGATAAGGGCCAATACTGAGGTAATTGAGAAAAAAAGAAGACTGGATACTTTATTTGTATTCAACATTGAAGACTTGACACCGGTTTCCTATGTGGCTGAGACCAAAAACCTGTTTGAACTCAATAAATTCATTGAGGTTCAGAAGAAAAAAGGAGCATCTAATATAAACACCTATATTTTAGTTAAATACAGACGGTGGGCACTACCAATTACCGCATTCATTCTTACCGTTATTGGGGTCGCTGTTTCTTCTGTGAAGCGTCGAGGTGGAATGGGTGTGAACCTGGCTTTTGGAATTGGAGTGGCTTTCATTTTCATATTTTTTGACAAAGTATTTGGTACACTGGCGCAACAATCTGGTTTTTCCCCTTTGCTGGCCGTAATAATACCGAATGTGTTATTTGGTATTTTAGGGTTTTATTTGCTTCAAAATGCTAAACGATAAGCTAAAAAACTACCTGCACCTTCACCTGATCGTTTTAATCTGGGGTTTTACCGCAGTGCTTGGAAAGTTAATCTCTATAGACGCCATGCCTTTGGTTTGGTATAGAATGTTAATTGCCTCTGCTTTAGTTGCCGTTTTTATTTTAATAAAGCGAAATTCCATTAGGGTCAATACTAAAACCCTAATAATTATGTTGACGGCGGGCGTTATCATTGCACTGCACTGGGTAACATTTTTTAAAGCCATTAAAGTATCTAATGTATCAATTGCATTGGTAACAATGTCTACGGGCGCATTATTCACTGCGTTTCTTGAACCGATATGGTATGGTAGAAGAATGATTTGGTATGAAGTTCTCTTTGGTCTTATGGTTGTTTTTGGCCTGTACCTCATTTTTAACGTAAACACTGCTTATAGTCTGGGCATGGGCCTGGCTTTGATTTCTGCATTATTGGGTGCCATATTTACTTTAATTAACGGACAATTAATTAAATCACATAAGCCATCTGCTATTGCTTTGTACGAATTGATGAGTGGGGCGTTATTTATTACTTTTTATTTGGTAATGGACGGATCCTTTAAAAGAACGTTTTTTATGCTTCCCTTAAATGACTGGTTTTTTATTTTTATCCTGGCATCTGTCTGCACGGCCTATGCTTTTATCGCGGCAATAAAAGTCATGAGATTTATAAGTCCCTATACTGTTATGCTAACGATAAATTTGGAACCTGTTTACGGTATTATACTGGCACTTTTAATCTTTGGACAAAGCGAAAAGATGAGTCCGCTTTTTTATGTCGGAGCTCTTATTATAGTTACCACTATTATTGCAAATGGGATCTTAAAAACCAGAAGAAAGTCAAGTAAAGACACTTAACTAGGGAATGGGGTTTCCTTAAGTGTTTATTAATTTAATGTGTAAGACGGTATAAAATTTTATATTTGTTCAGACAATCAAACTAATGCCAGCTTTTATAGTGGCAAAAACCTTTTTTAATGGAATATTTGGAATTTGAACTTCCTATTAAGGAATTGGTAGAGCAATTGGAGAAATGCCAGATAATTGGCGAGGAGAGCGAAGTTGATGTAACAGAGACCTGCAGACAAATTGAAAAAAAATTAGAAGATACACGAAAAGATATCTATAAAAACCTTACTGCCTGGCAGCGTGTACAACTTTCAAGACATCCCAACAGACCTTATACTTTAGATTATATCAAGGCCATTTGTGGCGATACTTTTTTAGAACTGCATGGCGACAGGAATGTGAAAGATGACAAGGCCATGATTGGCGGTCTGGGTAAAATTGGAGACCAAAGTTATATGTTTATTGGTCAGCAGAAAGGCTACAATACTAAAACCAGACAATACAGGAATTTTGGGATGGCTAATCCTGAAGGATATAGGAAAGCACTCAGACTTATGAGATCTGCTGAAAAATTCGGCATCCCGGTTGTGTGCTTGATCGACACTCCGGGTGCGTATCCGGGTATTGAAGCAGAACAACGTGGACAAGGGGAGGCTATAGCCAGAAATATACTTGAGATGACGCGTCTTAAAGTACCAATTATTGTTGTGATAATAGGTGAGGGCGCTTCCGGTGGGGCACTGGGAATTGGAGTAGGTGACAAGGTATTAATGCTTGAAAATACCTGGTATTCCGTTATATCGCCCGAATCCTGCTCTTCAATTTTATGGAGAAGCTGGGAGTATAAGGAAATTGCTGCAGAAGCCTTAAAACTTACTGCCACAGACATGAAAAAATTAAAACTAATTGATGAGATCATTCGGGAACCATCCGGAGGTGCTCATAGTAATAGAGAAAAGACTTTTGAAATTGTAAAAAATAAAATTTCTAAGCATTTTGAGGATCTTAAAAAGTTATCACCAAAAGAATTAGTTGCAGCCCGAATGGATAAATACGCAAACATGGGTGTATTCAACGGCTAATCCACGTTTTTATCAGGATGAAAGAAATCCGGAGAATTCGTTCTTTGGATTTTTTTGGTTATCAACACAATTTCGTAACTTATGAACACCCTAATTGTTAATTAACGGTTGATATCGTTGCAGGTGAATTTAAAGTTAACTAAAGGTTAATTGTATATTTTTACGCACATGGAAAAACCCAGTCCAATTATTGGTCATAAAATAGGCAAGGCATCTATCATCAATCTTGAGAAGGGTAAAATACCTCCTCAAGCTGTTGATTTAGAGGAAGTTGTGTTAGGAGCAATGATGATTGATAAGAAGGGAGTGGATGAGGTTATTGATATTTTACATCCGGATGCATTTTATAAAGATGCACACAGATATATTTACGAAGCTATCTTTAAATTGTTCGAAAGTTCAGAACCGGTGGATTTATTAACCGTTTCGAGTCAACTACGCAAGGA
>JABDPH010000339.1 GCA_013042925.1 Eudoraea sp. | reverse complement strand
ATGCCAACCGGAAGTTCTCTAAAGTTTATGATGGAGCAGATCCCGGAAAGGGCTTTTGATGTGGGTATTGCGGAGCAACATGCTGTAACCATGGCTGCAGGAATGGCCACTGAGGGTTTGCTACCCTTTTGTGCCATATATTCTACATTTTTACAAAGGGCTTACGATCAGCTAATTCATGATGTGGCAATACAGAATCTTCCGGTAGCCTTCTTTCTGGACAGATCCGGAATAGTTGGGCAAGACGGTGCTACGCATCATGGTGTTTATGATATAGCCTATTTAAGGTGTATCCCAAATCTTATTATTTTTTCACCAATGAATGAGGCAGAACTCCGTAATATGATGTTTACAATTCAGAAAGGCCTTTCCGGACCTATTGCCATTCGCTACCCCAGAGGACGTGCTACCGTAACCAATTGGAAACAACCTTTCCAAAAAATGGAGATTGGGGTCGCTGAAGAATTGATCAAAGGAAATAAAATTGCAGTACTTTCATTGGGACACATTGGGAACTCAATTAGGAAACTGATTGAAGAATTAAAGTTTCCCGGGAAAATAGGACATTACAATATGCGTTTTGCCAAACCTCTGGATGAAAAAATGTTGCATCATATATTTAATACTTATGAGCAGGTTATTACAATTGAAAACGGCTGTAAAATTGGCGGTTTTGGAAGCGCCATAATAGAATTTACAAATTCCATAAACAATCGTACCCCTATTTCAGTTTTTGGAATAGAAGATGTTTTCATTGAACACGGAACAGCAGAACAATTGCATATAGAAGCACATATAGATTCCCTGTCCATAAAAAAACGTATCATAGAATTATTAGAGTTGTAATATGTCTTTTAGATTAGTTTTATTGGGATTGCTGTTATTATCCTCTACCCGGGCATACTTTCAGGACAGTATTCCAGCCCCAATGGCAATTGACACTACTAAAATTGATACCATCGTAATCCGGGCCACTCAATACAAAGTCAAAGCAGTACCCAGAGGAATACGTTTCATTAATCCTGGTTTGTCGTTTAATGAAACTAAGGTGCTAAGCGATCCTTATGATCCGTTTGTAATCCCATCTTTTTGGACTAAAGAAAATAAATTGGGCTTAAACGTAAGTCAGGTAGCCTTTGTTAATTGGAATGCAGGTGGTGAAAACGCGGTTTCAGGACTGGCAAATTTGAAATTTACCAGAAATTACAAATTCAGATACCTTAAATGGAATAACGAGTTAATCCTGAAATATGGTATTAATGTACAGGAAGGAAGGGAAGTAAGAAAAACAGATGACGTTATCAGACTTACCTCTACTTTTGGCTATCGTCAGGATACTCTAAACAAATGGTATTATTCAATTAATACAAAATTCAATACCCAATTTACAGATGGTTTTAAGTATCCGGATACAGAGAATCGCATCTCCAGATTTATGGCCCCGGGATATCTGTTTTTTGGTGGCGGCCCCAACTTTTCACCTGAAGGTGAAAAATTCAATCTTTATCTGTCCCCCACTACTGTAAAAGCAACTTTCGTTCTGGATCAAACACTGGCCAACCAGGGAGCATTTGGTGTGAGGAGGGCAGTATATGATGAGGAAGGAAATCTGGTGACTAAAGGGTCAACCAAATTTATTGAATTCGGGATATTAATAACGAATACGTGGGAGAAGGAAATCGCCAAAAATATAATTATGCAACATCGCCTTAGTCTTTTTACTGATTATGTGAGGCGTTTTGGAAATATAGATATAGACTGGGAATTGAATTTTACATTTAAAGTGAACGACACATTTGAGGCCAATTTTGGAACCCAGGTTATCTATGATGATGATATACGTTTTGACCAGGTAATCTCAGACACCGGAAATGTGATTGATCCCGGGGTTCCCAAAATACAGTTCAGACAGGGTCTGGCCATTGGCCTGGCCTATAATTTTTAAAGTTGTTGCCCGCTTATTTTATTATGTATATGAACTGCTGCAGTGTCTGAGAGACTGGCAACAAAACAACTGGCATTCAACAAAACAGAATAGATAGAGCCTTTGGTATTTCTGTATTCAGGGGGCAGGGTTTGTATTAGCAATTTATCATAATTGGTGGGTTTGCCTTCCATTTGTCTCACCAACGCCCTGGTAAATACCTCCAGAATATCAGAAATTATCTTATAGCCCGCAATTTCCTTTTCTATAACTCCCGGAGAACAATATATTTCATTCACACTTAACCGAATAATGTCCTCAACCTGAGCTTTATAATTGCTGCGATCCAAAAGTGAAACTGCAAATCTGCCATTTAGAATTGCGTCTTCGTTCTCGATAAAAATTGATACCGCATCACTAATTAAGGTGTTAATTGCTAATGCCCTTAAATAGCTAAGCCTGTCGGCCATAATGGTCAGGGAATTATATTTTTTGGTATTAATGGTGTCTTTGACCAGTTTAATCAAATACTCCAGGGCGTACTCTTCAGAGATCAGTCCCAGGTTTATTCCGTCCTCAAAATCAATTATGGTATAACAGATATCATCGGCAGCTTCAACCAAATAAGTCAGCGGATGCCTCGAAAATGCAATGTCTGTACCACGGCCTGTAGAGATTAGCCCCAATTCATCGGCAACTT
>JABDPH010000082.1 GCA_013042925.1 Eudoraea sp. | reverse complement strand
GAGTAAGGCAAAATATTATTTTCAATGGATTCAAAGAGTTAAAAGGGGTCTGGCACCAATTAGGAAATGAGGTAAAACTGAAAAGATATCTGTTAGCCTTTTTTGTTTATAGCATGGCTGTGCAGACTGTTATGCTGATAGCTACTTATTTTGGAGAGCAGGAGATAGACTGGGGTTCAGATAATGAACGTACTACAGGGTTAATTGTCAGTATTCTGGTTATTCAATTGGTGGCCATTTTCGGGGCAACCATGACTGCCAGGGCATCAAAAAGATTTGGCAATATTAAGACGCTTATGGTAATAAATATTTTATGGCTAACAATCTGTATATATGCCTATTTCTTAATTACTCCTCTCGATTTCTATATAGCAGCAGGTTTTGTTGGAATTGTAATGGGTGGAATACAGGCATTATCGAGATCTACGTATTCCAAATTTATCCCTGAAACAACGGATACGGCTTCCTTTTTTAGTTTTTATGATGTTGCGGAAAAACTGGGAATCGTAATAGGCACTTTTTTGTACGGTTTTATTGCTCAGTTTACAGGAAGTATGAGAAACGCAACCATATTTCTGGGACTATTTTTCCTTTGTGGATTGTTTTTGTTGACCAGGGTAGATAAAAAACCCTGACGTTTCCGCCAGGGTAATATTGTCGTTCGTTTTTTGATGTAATACTATCCTTTGGTTATATCTCCGGAACCAGAGGTTTTGCTATCTATCTTTTTCGGATCCCCTCTATAATGTATATCTCCGGAACCGGAAACCCTGGCTATTAACTCTTCATTGGCCGTAACCTTAATATCAGCAGAACCAGAAACACTTGCATCAACTTTATCGGCTATTAGTTCATAAGCCTTTATGTCACCGGAGCCCGAAATTTGAACCTCAAATACTTCAGTAGTGCCGCTTAATTCTATGTCACCAGAACCAGACATTGAAGCGGTGACCATTTTAGTTTCCAAATCGAGTGTGATATCTCCGGAGCCCGACATACTTGTATTGAATTCTGAAGCGGAAATGGTTTTTTCACCGACAATATCTCCCGATCCTGATAGTGAAACTGCGTTAACACTCTCTACAGGTACAGTTACAATGATTCCCTCATCTTTTTTCCATGAAGAAGGTTGGAGGTTATAACCTTTTTTTACTTTAATGACCAATTTGCCATCCTTTACCTCGGTTTTTATATGCTCAAGCAAATTTTCATCGCCTTCAATACTAAGATTTCCCTCTTTTCCGTCAACCAGGATAACATCAAACCATCCTGAAACTGAAATGGCATCGTAATCTTCTGTAGATCTTTCAATGGCAACTATATTTCCATTTCCTTTAATTTTTTTACCCCATTGCGCATTTGCGAAGGCTACCATGCATAGTGTTATTCCAAGTGTTAGTATTTTATTCATGATTTTGTGTTTTAGATATTAGTATTTGTTGTTTAAAGGTGCTGTTCAATTTTTAGTAAAACTGACACTGCCATAATCACTGGTTATGGAGATCATGTTTTCACTACTTTCACTTCCATAAAATCCTTTGTAATATCGATCATTGGATTTTTCTTTGCTTATATTAATTTCAAAATCATCTTTCCCGCTAACCCCGGCATATTCAGTTGTAATTTCAAAATTGAAGTTATACATAGGATCGTATCCTATTTTAATACCTGTATAGTCTGAACGGATAGAAACATTTCCTGCATCTTCAGCCATGTTTTTTATGCTTACAGAGCCATAATCCGCATTAATATCCACATTACCGTGAATAGTACCCAGCTTTACATTTATATAATCTCCATTGCCTTGAACGCTGTAGGCTTCTTCTACGTCTAATTTACCATAATCACTGGAATACTCCAGATTTTGCATCTCTCCGATGGCGGAATTCGTATAATCTGCGCTTATATATAAATCCCCGGCTTTTTGAATGGTAAATCCTGAGTAATCGGCAGAGATTTTAGCACTTCTCACATATTCTATAGTTGATTTCGAAGTGTAATCAAATTTTAATTCATTATTCCTTCCATGCAATTCTCCAATTTCCAGCCTTCCATAATCGCAACTAATTTTGGCATGACCATCAATCCGGTCCAGCATAATATTTCCATAGTCATTATTAAGGTGTATGCTATTTTTTACCGGTAGTTTAATAATGTAATTGATTTGCATATTCACATTGTTATTTTTTCCCCAGTTCCAGCCCCAACCTTTATCCTTATTAAAGATTGTTTTTGCTGAAACCATATCGCTACTGGCATCAAAATCCACAGTAATTTTATCAAGCTTCTCCTGTACTTTAGACTCGTTATTTCCACTTGTTTTAATATGAACCTCTATTACCACTCTATTCTCGCTCCAGGAGCTTAAACTTAGATTTCCATAGCTATTCGTAACCTTGAGAAGGGCGTCTGTATTGACATCAAATTCCTTCTTGATCGTTTTCTCCTTGGTATACTTGCCTTTCAGCTTTCCATTGGAGGCCTGACCTGCTGCAGGAACTATAAGAAGTGCAATTAATAAATATTTAAATAGTAATGTTTTCATCATTGTAATTTTTAAAAGTTTTAATATTTTCTATTTTGTCCATAACCTCCTGCAATAAATCGATGCGTGTTTGGAAATTGGTTATCATAGCACTAAGTATCAGTTTGCTATTTCCTCCATTAATTAGATCTTGTTCAAGTTTTTTATAATTTATTTCTAGTTTGTTTAATTGTATCAAAGTATCATCAACTAATTTTTTAGTTTCAGGTGTGCTTTCATTTACCATGTCGTTAATTTGCCCCTCAATAAGGTTGGCAAAGTAAAACTGAGTCTGAGAGACTTCAGGCGA
>JABDPH010000324.1 GCA_013042925.1 Eudoraea sp. | reverse complement strand
GAGTTTAACCATAACAAACCACCACCCCCGCCTGATCCAAGATCCAGAATACGGTTTTCATTGCATTTTTTAAGCCCTTTTTCAAGTATTGAAACAACCGGCCTGTACATTTTGGTTTTATTTGACAGGAATTGCAGGAAATCTGTGCCATAATTTCTTAAAAAAGCCGGAAACCAACCCTGATCTTCAAGTTCGAACAAATGTAATCTACCCATTTTCCTGTAGTATAAAGCATTTATTTTTTCGTTGCAACAATTACCCCGGTAGACCAATTAAACTTTGTTAGGTTAAAATCATCCCTGTTCTCAAGATATTCAATTAATTGTGTAACTTTTTGTGCATGACCTTCCGGCCAATTCGGTTGAGGGTCCATATCATCAATTATATAAAACCCTCCTTTTTTCAATAAATCCAAAGTATCCTCAATTAAGCTGTATTTCCCGGGCCATGCGTCGGCAAATATTAGGTCGAATTTATCTCCTTCATACCTCAGAATCCATTCTTCTCCATCTTCACAAATGATCTTTACTCTTTTGTCATCACCAAAAAATCCTTTTGTAATTTCAATGAGATCTTCATCATTATCAATAGTTATCAAACTGGATTCCGAATCCATACCATCTATCATCCAGGATAAAGAGAGGCCTATTCCAGAACCCAGTTCAAGCAATTTTGCATTGGGTTTTGATGTAACAAGTGTTTTTAACAAGCTGCCGATGTGAAGATCCGAAGGCATTGAAAAATCAATCTCCTTGCATTTGGATACTATTTGGGGATATTTAGCTGGTAAGTTGGTCAGAATGTGATCTTTCATTGACTATTCTCCTTTTAAAAAGGGGTTATACAAGTAAACCGATATATGACTTTTATCATTTCATATTCATAAGTCTTAGAATACCTTAGACGGATTAAATGTATCTAAAAATAATTGAACATGATAAAAAAAAGAATCCTTATCATGGGAGCTGCCGGCCGTGATTTTCACAACTTCAATACTGTATACAGAGACAATGAGAGCTATGAGGTAGTAGCTTTTACCGCAGCACAAATTCCAAATATTTTAAATCGTAAATACCCGGCTTCACTGGCAGGAGAATTATACCCCTCCGGTATTCCAATATATGATGAAAAAGACCTGGCAAACTTAATTGCTGAACTTAAAGTTGACGATGTTGTTTTTTCTTATTCTGATATCTCTTACGAAGAACTAATGCATAAAAGTGCACTGGTAAATACTGCAGGTGCAAATTTTGTATTGTTGGGCAGAAAAGAAACCTCAATTAAAAGTACTAAACCTATAATAAGTGTAGGAGCAACACGCACCGGCTGTGGAAAAAGCCAGACCGCCAGACGCATTATTGAGATCCTTATTGAAAACGGTCTCAGGGTTGTGGCAATAAGGCACCCCATGCCGTACGGAGATCTTGAAGTTCAGCGGGTACAGCGTTATGCCAGTCTGGAGGACCTGGAGAAATACGACTGCACTATTGAAGAAATGGAAGAATACGAGCCTCATATTGTTAGAGGAAATGTAATCTATGCAGGGGTGGATTATGAAGATATTGTTAGGGCTGCTGAGAATGATCCGGATGGATGCGACATTATTGTCTGGGACGGTGGAAACAACGATTTTCCATTCTATGAATCTGACTTGCATATTACCGTTACAGATCCCCACAGGGCGGGACATGGATTAAAATATTATCCGGGAGAAGTTACCCTAAAGATGTCTGATGTGGTGATTATGAATAAAATAGACAGTGCTCGTCCAAAAGATATTAATAAGCTTAGAAAAGTAATTTCAGAGGTCGTTCCCGGAGCAATTGTGATTGATGCTGCCTCACCAATACGTGTGGCAGATCCTTCAGTTATAAAGAATAAAAGAGTTCTGGTAGTAGAAGACGGTCCAACATTAACACATGGAGGTATGACTATTGGAGCCGGCACATTAGCTGCACAAAAATTTGGAGCTTCAGAAGTGGTAGATCCACGGCCTTACCTGGTAGGGCAACTAGAGGATACCTTTGAAACTTATCCGAAAATTGGAAAATTATTACCAGCCATGGGGTACGGGGATGACCAACTCAGGGATTTAGAAGTTACCATCAACAGCTGTGATTGCGAAGCTGTAGTTATTGGAACACCCATTGACTTAAACAGAGTGATAAGTATTAGAAAACCAAGCACAAGAGTTTTTTATGACCTACAATCTATTGGGAAGCCCAGTCTTGAAGAGGTTGTTGAGGAATTTTTAGCAAAGCAAAATATAAATAAGAAAATTGAAGAGTTGATAGAATAGCTTCATAAGGTGAAGTTCTAATCCAACAAAGGCAAAAATAGGTTTAACATTTAAATTGTTGTTGAAAGTAAGGAGCGTTAAGACGCTCCTTACTTTTTTTAGGAGTTAGGTTCAAATGATAAATATAGTTGCTGTAATTTCGCTTCTTTTTCCGGGGTAAGGGTAAAAAAGACATCAATAAACCCTTTCTCCGTATTTATTTTATAACTGCCCCTCAGCTGATTATAAGGCGTGATTTCTTCTGTATCCAGAACTGTACCGGCCTTATCAAAAATTTCCTTAGCTTCTGCCATACGGTGTTCACGCGATTTGTCCATGTAAAAATTCTCAGCCAGGAGTTCCTGTTCCAATTCAGGATTCCATCCTTTTATTAATAGTTCAACCTGTTGTTTTCGCTCCCTTAGAATATCTGATAAAGGAAGTTTACGGGGTTCTAATTCCAAGGTTTCGAATAGTAATTTTTCAATTTTTTTAAGTGGCCATGGCGATGTATAAGTAAGGTTGCCAAAGGCCATTATCCCAACTCCATAGTCAGGATAGAAAACATAATTACTTCCAAAACCCGGTAAGGCGCCTCCGTGCCTGACCAATTTCAGGCCTTTGCAATTGGTATGGATCCCTAATCCATAACCATATCCGGATACAGTTGCACATGGTTTATTATTAAAATCTGTTGCTCCAGTATTTAAAGTGGGAAATTTAGGAGTATGCATTTCTCTAAGCGTACTACGTTTAACAGGTCCACTTTCCGGATCACTTCTGGGTGGCCAGGCGGAAAGATGAAAACTAACATATTTACTAAAATCTTCTATGGATGTAATTAATCCCCCCATTGCTCCATAAGATCCATCATGAAGCATAGGTTCGAGTTTCCATTGATCATTTTCCCATCGGTATCCAATAGCTAGTTGTTCTATTGGGATATTAGCATATTCCCAATAGGTATGTTTCATGCCAAGTGGCATTAAAATATTCTCTTTGATATATCGCTGGTAGGGCATTCCGGAAACACGACTGATTATATTGCCCAACAGGGCATATCCTGTATTGCTGTATTCAAATGTATAGGAGGGAGGGTTGGAAAATGAGATACCATCAGTAAGCAGGTTCATAAGCATTTGATCCGATTCATCCAATTGACGGTCTCCCCAGGGGTTATCTTCAGGAAAACCCGCGGTCATTGTCATCAGGTTTTCAATATCTATGTCAGGGGAGTCAGCAGTCAGATATTCTAATCCACTCATTTCAGGGATATATTTTGCTACGGGATCACTAAGTGATAGTTTGCCCTCATCACGTAATTTCATAATTGCCATGGCAGTAAAACTTTTACTCATAGATGCAATTCTGAATGCAGAACTGGTGGTTGCGGATAGTTCCTTGCTTATATCCAACAACCCTGTCGCCGAGGCAACTACCAGATTAGTATCAACAACAATCCCGTAGACAACCCCGGGAATGTGGCGCTTTTCTGCATACTCGGTGATCATGGCATGTATTTGTGGAGTAATGCTCTCTATCTTTTCCAAACGATTGTCGGTTGAGAATACAGGAACTTTATAGGTTTTGGATATGGGCCTGGAACCCGAATCTACTTTTTTCTCTGTAATTTGTGGAGAGTTGCAGGAAATTAGCAGTGAAAGTAAAAAGAAGGAGATAAAATGCTGTTTAGGAAAGGTCATTGTCTCTTTGAGTTGTATCTTTTTCGTTAATATTTATTGTTGGGATTCGTATGATTTCAACAGTTGAAGAAGCTAAAACTACTTGACCATTTGTTTCTTCAAACTTTTTACTTATTAATTCACTCAGAATATGTTTGGTAACCCGCCTTTTTTTATAATCAACAATGTATCTAAGGTTGAACTGAATCCAATTATCTGTCATTGTTATGGCCAGCGTAGGCTCTACCTTGGCATCTTCAATATAATATCGATCAACAACATCCTTCCATTTGGCGATGGAATTTGTTACATATTCAGACAAATTTTCGGTTGCTACTTTAATAATTATATCCTTCGCCAATTCAATATCTGATTCATACCTAATAGGTAAATTAAATTCATCCCAAATAAAAGGAAAATCCATAGAATAATTATAGATGGGGCCTTTGAAAACAAATGCATTACTCAATTTAATTATTCTACCGCTGTAATTGTCACTGCTAACCCATTCCCCTATTTCCATCATGGTGGTATAAATACTGTCGATATCAATGACATCACCCTTAATTCCATTTATCTCTATTCTATCACCAGGTTTGTAAACCTTGACGAAGAAAATGTACAGAGAACCTGCAATACTTAAGATCAGCTCCTGGAGGGTTATTGCGACACCTGCTGACAATAGCCCTATTGCCAATGTAAAGTCCTTAATATTCCCGGTAAAATAGGAAAGTGTTAAAATAATCAGGATCAAATAACCAATTACTTCTATTCCTTTTTGGGACTTATATTTAACTTTAGTGTTTGGCAGATTTTTACGAATAAATCTTCGTAGGAATTGAATAAACACAATTACCAACAGTACCAGGACAATATATTTTAGAAATATTGCGAAAGAAGGATGAGCTTCCAACCATTGTTTAACAAACTCCAAAGATTTCATAATTTTAAAATTGATTTATTCTTGTCCATTTAATATCAATATTCTAGTAGCTATAATACATTCTCAAAAATCATTTTCATACAAACGCAGCCTATCATGAAGCTTATTCAATTCATTTTGTAAACTATCTATTTTTTGAAGCAGGTTAAAAACCGCATCAATGCCTTCAGTATTTATATTTAATTCCTGGTGGATTCGAATCATCTTTTCCACATCGCTAATTCTATCCTGATGAAGATAGGAAGTTTGTTCAAGGGTAGTAATACTAATTAAACCCTCTTCATGGAGCTCATCAAAAAATGACGTTTCCACACTGTAGTGCTCACACAGGTGAATAATTGGAATAAGATCTTTTAGTTCCATATCTATCTTAGTTTTGCCAATTCCTTAAACAATTCCTTTTCCTTATTAGTCAGATTTGTGGGTATTTCTATCTGATAAGTAATATATAGATCCCCAAACTGACCCTCTTTTTTATATATGGGAAAGCCTTTCCCCTTTAACTTTACTTTAGTCAGGTTTTTGGTTTCCGGCTTGACATTTAATTTTACTTTGCCATCAAAAGTGTCTATAACTACTTCGCCTCCTAAAAGCGCTTTGTATAAATCTAATTTAACAGTGGTATACAAATTATCTTTATCGCGTTTAAACCTTGAATGATTCAGGATTGAAAATTTTATATGCAAATCTCCTTTTAGGCCACCGCTAATTCCTTCACCTCCATAACCCTTAATTTTGATTACCTGGCCATTCTTTACCCCGGCAGGAATAGTTAACCTTATATTTTTGCCATTAACTGTTAGGGTACGTTTGTGAGTTCTATAGACATCTTCCAATTCTAGCTGTAGTTCTGCATTGTAATCCTGCCCCCTGAATTTTACCTCGCTTCTTCTTTGATAACCTCCACCAAACATAGAACTGAAAAAGTCTGAAAAGTCCTCTTCTGAAAAACGGCCGGCGGTCCCTTGGCCGCTACCTCTGTAATATTGCCGCTGTTGCTGTGCTTTTTCAAATTCTTCAGCATGTTTCCAGTCTTTCCCGTATTTGTCATACTTTTTCCGATTCTCAGGGTTACTCAGCACCTCATTAGCTTCATTAACTTCCTTAAACTTGCGTTCGGCTTCCTTATCATTCGGATTCAGATCGGGATGATATTTACGGGCCATTTTCCGATAGGCTTTTTTTATTTCATCATCGGGGGCCTTTTTATTTATACCCAGAACCTTATAATAATCAATATAGGTCATTTATTTACGGACATTTATTATTGCCAAAAATCCATAGGTTGGTTAATAAATCCTATGACTAATATCAGGATTCCGTCAGTTCCTATTTTTTAAGATTAGCAGGGCGAAGCATATTATTATTTTACACCGGATCGTTTCAATTTTAACCACTTAATTCCGACTAGAATAATAATAACGATCAATACTATAAAAAACAGCGTTGTAGAAACACTCTTTATAATGCTAAATATATTTGTTGTACTGACATGCACTACTGACAGATCCGGGTAATTATTGAGCATGGTAATTATCCCAATATTCTCCAGATAATCCGCTATTCCCCCAATTATTGGGATCAGACATAAAAAGAAAAAGGAAGTATTTAATTTATCCAATTTTTTAAGGAAATAGGCAATTAACAGCGAATAGGTTAATGCAAAAAGTAAAGGATATATCATATCAACCGGAATCTGATTAAATAAATAAACATCCCGGCCTTCTTTCCCAAGCTTATTGAAAAGTTCATTTACATAATCCGAATCATATCCCTGTGGCATCATATCCAATAATTTCATTCCACCAGAATAAGCAACAGTTTTTGGAATGGTTACTAAAAGCATAAATGCATAAATAAGATTCGTAATAACAAATAGTAAAGCAACCTTTTTACCGGAGCTATTTTTAGCTATGAATTCTCTTAGTTTAATCATCATATATTGAAAGTGATTTACTTCTCATGTTTAGTACATTGTATTGTTATTTGCCGAAGTGTCAGGAATTTGTTGCATGGCATCCCAGTGTTCCACAATTTTCCCGTTATTATCAAACCTAAAGAAATCCATAGTAACATATTGGTCGTTTCCCGGCCAGATCTGGTGGGTGTGAAGGGCTACTAAATCATCTTCGGCTATAGCCCGCACAAATTCAATTGATTTGCCAGGATATTCACTGGCCATCCTGTTAAAATAATCAATAAACGGCTGGGTTCCATCACCAACTAATGGGTTGTGTTGTATGTACTCTGCACCAACATATAATTCCACGGCTTTTTTGGGATTTCCGTTATAGGCCATTTCGTAAAATGCGATTGCATTTGCCTTGTTCTGTTTTAAAGTATCACTTATCATAGAAGGCTTAATTGATTAAAAAATAAATTTTGAATTTGAACTTAAACAATATGGATTTCTTTTACCATCCGGAGAATTCCATAGTCCAAAACTACTGCTTTTTTATGGCTGCGATGCTTTTAAGGTTTACTATTGGCAAGGGGTATAAAGCGCGCTTTTAAATCGGGTTCGGGCATATCCTTATCGAGCGGATACATTGGCCTCAAAATATTCTTGTGGCCCAGACGTTCAAGATCCTTGTCTACACCCCCTGGGGTAAGTGCCATTATCCAGTCTCCACGCATATCATATAAT
>JABDPH010000323.1 GCA_013042925.1 Eudoraea sp. | reverse complement strand
ATAAAGATCGGGTTCATTTTCCTTAACCCATTTTAATTTAGAGGCTGTAAAGTTAGCCGGGGAATTCAACAGTTTTTGTGAACAAGTATTATGCCCCAGATCTTCAAATGCTTTATTGCCAATAGCCACTGCTCTGCCGTCACACCAAATAATTGATTTTCTTAAGGGAATACCATGTTTATCAACTAACACAAGTCCGTGCATTTGGTAAGATATGCCAACTCCTCTTATTTCACCCGGATCAACCTTAGTTTCTTTTAGTATTTGCTTTGTGGCATTACACAGATGCATCCACCAATTATCAGGATCTTGTTCTGCCCATCCTTTTTTTAAAGAGAGCATACTCATTTCCTTTTTAGGTTCACTAATTACAGACAGGCTTTTACCGGAGGCTATCTCCACTAAAGCTACTTTTATAGAAGAACTTCCAAGGTCATAGCCTAAAGCGTACATATTTTGGGATTGATTATTGACGCCTTAAGATATTGTTTTTATAGGGATAAGCCAAGTAAACAAAAACAAAAAAACCCTGATCATTTAGATCAGGGTTTATAAAAAATAAACTTAAAAAAAACTTATTAGTATCCCGGGTTCTGAACCAAATTAGGGTTAAGAATAATCTGCGTAGCAGGAATAGGGAATAATTCACGATCTGAATTGCCAATAGCTGCGGGGTCTTTAAATTCCCAATCGCGGGTGTATTGTCCAAATCTAATTAAATCATTACGTCTCCAAAACTCTATGTATAGTTCTCTTCCTCTTTCATCAAGCAAATCTTGCTCAGATAAGCTTCCTAACGGTTGGGCACCACGCAGTACACGGAGGTCGTTAACCATTGATAAAGCATCGCCTCCACTTCTTAACATGGCCTCTGCCTTCATTAAGTGGGCATCGGAATATCTGAAGAAGATTTCATGTGATGTAAATCCGCCATAACGAGGGTTGTACTTAAGTACCCTGATACCGGTTACTTCATCATTATCAAGAAGGTTTGGTTGTCCATCAACTGCACTCACAAATTCTCTTGAAAAAACCAATGGCGCGCCACCTCTCTCTGTAAGAGGAGTACCATCAGGACCATATTGTTGTCCTTTAAGGAAACCAAAACCAATATGCGTTCCGTCTGCAATACCATCGCCGTCATCATCAACCGTACCATCTGCACCAGCAGGTTCTCCCTGAAGTGGTACACCACCTCTTCGTTCTTCCTGGGTACCTCCTAGGATATTATCTTCTGGTCCTTCAAATAAATCATAAAACTCAGATAAGGTAGAAAAACCATTCCAGCCACCTGATTGTTCTGGTGTAACAAGGTTATAGTGCAAACCATTCCAAATCCTGTTACCAACACCTGTATTTATCCACCAGATAGTTTCATTATCCGGAGTATCTCTGAATATATCAAAAAATCCGGCTTCCAATGCGTAACCATCAGCAGTAATTTCATCTACCAGGGCGATAACCCTTGCCATGTCTGCGTTATCAACGGTCCTAGTACCATTAAAAATATGTCTGTTCAAATGCGTTTTAGCCAACAAATATCTTGCAGCTGCTTTAGAAACATTTACGTTTTCTGCACCTGAAGGCCCTGTAGCGGGAAGTCCTGAAATAGCATCATTCAAATCTGAAACAATTAGAGCTATAGCATCCTCTCCAGTTAAAACTTCAGGATCCGCCAATGGTGGAGCCTCAGTATCCCTGATAGGTACCTGTCCAAAATTGTCTAAAATTACATATACTGCCAAAGCCCTAAAGAAAGAAGCTGCTGCCCTTGAATCGGGTGAAGATGCAGACCTGCTGTCTAATACTTCACTGGCTACGAGTTGAAGCTCATTCCATTGATTCCATACATTGGTAATATAGGAATGATCAGGAGTCCAGGAATGTTGGTGTAATTGTCTCCATATTCCGTTATCCCCCCAGTCAGATCCTCTTGTAGGAACTAACATTTCTTCTGTTGTAACCTCACTAAGCGCATAAAGGTTCGCCTGGTCACCAATGTATCCGTTAATGGAATTATACATTGCACTAACCTGACTTGCTGCTTCTTCAGCAGTTCCAATACCCTCAAAATTGGGGGCAAGCAAAGAATCAGTCGCTTCGATTTCCAGATTGGTACATGAGAAAAACAGTACCAGTGCTGGTAACGAAAACATCAAAATTTTTGATCGTGTTTTTAAATAATTAATCATTGCAGTTTTTTTTAAAATTAAAATTTAGCATTTATTCCTAAAGTCACTGTCAGTGGTCTTGGGAATGTGGTATAATCTATTCCCTGACTTGGAATACCACTTCCAAAACCATCACCTGTGTTGGCCGTAACTTCAGGATCCAGACCAGTATAGCCAGTAAACAGTAATAAATTCTGTCCTGTTAATGAGAACCTTAAATTCTTAAACGTTCCATCCTTAAGAGGCACATTATAGCCAACCGTTGCGTTTTGCA
Organism: Eudoraea sp.; assembly: GCA_013042925.1. Lineage (GTDB taxonomy): Bacteria > Bacteroidota > Bacteroidia > Flavobacteriales > Flavobacteriaceae > Eudoraea. The sequence goes on along the minus strand of JABDPH010000323.1, from coordinate 1,512 downwards.
AACGTACAAAATCCCCTTTTTCCAAATAAAGTGTTGACACTTCTTGTGATAATAGTGTTAAACCTTCCGGATCTGTGTTCCTGGAAGTTAAGAAGGTAGGCTTGTTTAAGAAGGCATTTCTTGTATTGTTATAAACCGAGAAGCCAAACTGTCCTGCAAAGAAGATATTGGCGTCCCAATTGCCTGCATTTAAATTAAGAGTAAGTCCAGAAAGAACATCAGGTACTGCATCTTCGCCTACAAAATCTTTTTCGTCAGCACTGAAGTTAGGGTTTCCACTGGCATCCTCAGAATATGTTGCCATATAGTAAGAGAAAATCGATCTTCCTTCACCCAAACGTTGCGCGAAAGCTCCGGTAAGCCCCGGACCATTAATTTCTCCGAAATCTGCTGTCGTACCTTCTAAACCTTTAACCTTGTTGTCGTTATATGAGATATTAAATGCTCCGGAAAAAGTTAATTTATCATTTTGGATAAAATCATAGGCAACGGCCAATTCTACCCCTTGGTTTACTAACTTACCATTTTCGAGATTCTTAAATACAAAAGGATCAAAGGCCGGTGCAGCTGCCGCTTGTCTAAACAAGAGATCTTTAGTCTCCTTTTTATAGAAGTCAAGTGAGCCGGTAAATCGATCTAGATTAAAACCAAAATCGATACCAACATTTAAATCAGTTGTCTCTTCCCATTTTAAATCAGGATTTTGTACGGCAACAGTTTCAAGCCCAGGTCGGTTTACTGTACCATCATCAGCAATGTTCGGTGCAGCAAAACGTTGTCTTTTGACAAACTGGCCATACGTTAAACCATCCTGGTTACCGGTAATACCTGCACTTAATCTTAATTTAAGTGTAGAAAAAGCTGGACCAATGAACTCTTCTTCATTAACCTTCCACGCAAATGCTCCTGATGGGAAATACCCGTATTGGTTGTCAGGTGCAAATTTAGACGAACCATCCGCTCTAAAAGTTGCAGTAAATAAGTATTTGTTGTGCAGGTTTACATTTGCCCTTGCAAAGTAAGACTGTAATTCATCGGTATTGTTAAAGTTATCTACCCAGACAGAGGTATATTGTCTTCCCTGAACACTACTAAGCACTCCGGTATCGTTGAATGGGTTAAGCGTGTTTACAAAAGTATTGTTAAGATCATAACCAAATTGTTGGTATGGGCCTACAATGGTACTAGCTGCATTATTTATGTCTTGTCTTAAGTTTTTACCCATTTGGTCTAGACCAGTTTCGGGAGTACCCCAACCCTGAGAATTGAATCCTTGTCGTTGAAAATCCTGATAGGTAAAACCTATAATCGCATCTAAAGAGACGTTCTCCCAATCTCTTTGCCAGTTAAGTGTTGCTTCAAGTAATTTACTAGATGCACGCAATTCATTGAAAGAAGCCTGTCCCTGACCACTCACCCTGTTCTGATTTGTAACTAAAGGTGAAATAGTTGCCTGTGCTGTAGCATCTGAGTTATCATAACCCAAAGCTATCTTCGCTCTCAATTCATTAT
>JABDPH010000322.1 GCA_013042925.1 Eudoraea sp. | reverse complement strand
ATCCAGGTCTTTTACTTCAGATTCAAGATTTTCGTAGTTATCTATAGATTTAATCAGGCCATCAGCGCAAAGAATGCCTGCATTTTCAATAACCTGAAGCTGACTATCTGAAACAGGACCCTTTAGCGGTATTCCGGTCATGGGGACCACCTGGCTTAAGGGACCAATAAGTGTTAATTCATTCATAGTCATTAATAGTTTTCAAATTCTTCTGAATAAGTTGTCTTCAAAGTAAGATCCTTTCTTTTACAAACCGTATTAATACGTTGTATGATGGTTTGATTTTGTAATAATTCTATGCCTTGCTCTATATCATCGGCAAAAACCCGGTCTTTTTCGGCGAAGGCCACTTTTTTCCGAACTTCTTTATGGACTTCATCCAGTAATATTCCCGATTTCAATGGTTTTCTAAATTCAAAAGCCTGTGTTGCTGTCAGAAGTTCAATGGCTAATATTTTTTCAAGATTTCCAAGAACACGCAACGCTTTTCTGGCTCCAACAGAACCCATACTTACATGATCTTCCTGACCCATTGAAGTAGGAATGCTATCTGCGCTCGAAGGAAAACAAAGCCCTTTATTTTCACTGGCCAAGGCAGCGGTGGTGTATTGCAGGATCATGTAGCCTGAATTAATACCTGTATCTTTCATAAGTAATTTTGGAACTCCTGGACTATTGCCTTCCAGGGCCAGATAAATCCGCCTATCTGATATATTGCCAAGTTCCGAAGCTGCGAGACATGCATAATCCAAGGCCATGGCCAATGGCTGCCCGTGAAAATTACCCCCACTTATAGTCAATTCTTCATTTATAATAACCGGATTATCTGTTACAGCATTTAATTCTATCTGAACTAATTCTTTGAGGTGTAGCCAGGAATTTCTGGAAGATCCATGAACCTGAGGAATGCATCGCAAAGAATAAGGATCCTGTACACGTTCACAATCAATATGATTTTCCATAATCTCAGACCCCTTTAGGAGTAGCTTTACCCGTTCTGCCACATGGATATTGCCCTTAAAAGGACGTAAACCATGCAGTTCAGAATAAAATGGTTTTATGGAGCCTTGTAAACCCTCAACCATCATGGCTCCTATAATATCTGCATGAGCAAGGCAATTGTGAAACCTGTCCAACACTTTGATGGCATGCGCCGTGATGAACTGAGTACCATTAATAAGAGCCAATCCTTCTTTGGGCCCGAGTTCCAGTGGCTTAAGTCCGGTTATTCTGAATAATTCTTCGGTCTCAATAATAGTATCTTCATAAAACACTTTACCAAAACCAATAAGAGGTAAAAACAGATGAGCAAGTGGAGCCAGGTCACCTGAAGCGCCTACAGAACCCTGCGATGGTACTATTGGAATGACGTTATTTTCTATATGCCAGAGAATTCGGTCTAAAGTTTTCTCTGCGATGCCCGAATACCCCTTGGCGAGAGAGTGAATCTTTAAAATGAGCATTAGTTTGGCCAATTCATTTTTAATAGGCTCACCAACACCAACACTATGGCTTTTGAGGATGTTTGTCTGTAAAATTCTGGTTTCTTCTTTAGAAATATTTGTGGTACACAAGGGCCCGAAACCTGTATTTATGCCATAAACAGCTTCTCCTTTTTCAACGATGTTTTCAACCACCAGCTTACTGTCTCGAACCCTTTTTCGGGCTGTATTTGATAATTGGCCTTGAATTGTTCCGCTTGCAATTTCCAAGGCAATGCTGCAACTAAGTTCTTCTTCGCCATACAGAAAGTTATTAGTTGATGAAACCATTAAATCGAATTTTTTAGTACTATAAATGTATTCATTAAGTTTCAGATATATAGGATTTTCACTCCACTTTAATTTGAATATTGTTTCCCAATTAGAAGTTCTAACTTTGTAAAACTAAAATTTTAATATGGTATTTGAATTAATCAAAAAGAGGCGGTCTGTGTTCCCTGCACAGTACACCAACCAACCAATAAATAAGTCGGAAATTGAAAAAATACTGGAGTCGGCTAATTGGGCACCAACTCATAAAAAAACGGAACCCTGGCGGTTTAAAGTCTTTTTGCAAGATTCAAAAGAGGAATTAGGGCGGTTTCTTTCAAAAAAGTATGAGGAAACAGAAAAGAAACCAAAAGCTTTTAAAGCAAAAAAACTTCTCGATAACCCAAGCAGGTCGGCAGTGGTTATAGCAATATGTATGCAAAGAGACCCAAGTGAAAGTCTTCCTGAATGGGAAGAAATTGCTGCTACTTCAATGGCTGTTCAGAATATGTGGCTTTGTTGTACAGAAATGGGAATAGGTTGTTATTGGAGTTCTCCGGGCCTAATAAAATATATGGGTGAATTTATTGAACTGGGTGAAGGGGAACAATGCCTTGGGTTTTTATATATGGGCCATTATGATGAAGAAATTTCTGTTGGTGAAAGAAAACCTATTCAGGATAAAGTGGTTTGGTTTAATTAAGAGCTAAAAAAAAACGGGAATAATTCTTGCCTGTATTCCCATGTTTCGGCTATAAAGAGACCAAAATATATTATAGTTACCACGAACTTAAGGAAGGTACCCGTAAGAAAACCAACAAACGATCCGAATGCTGCCTTAAGAGCCGTTTTATTATCAGCTTTATTAATGAGTTCTCCCACTAATGCGCCAATAAACGGCCAGATTACTATCCCAAAAATACCCAGGATTGGAAATAAAATCGCTATTAAAAGCCCTATAACGGTTCCTGCCATTCCGGCTTTGCTTCCACCAAACTTTCTGGTGCCTATTGCGGGGATTAAGTAATCTAAAGCAAATACTACTGCCGCAACCACAAGAGTGATCCCTAAAAACCACCAATCATTAGGAACAGCCTTTGTAAGGAACAATAGCAATAGACCTATCCAGCTTATAGGAGGGCCAGGCAATACAGGTAAAAAACTACCTAGTATTCCCATTAACATAAAGAAGAATCCCAAAAAGAGTAAGGCAATATCCATAAAAACTATTTGTAATTGGACGAAGATAGCACCTATTTGTTACACCTCTTTTTAGGGAACAAGGAAATCCTAAATTTCTGAGACCTATTTGGCCGAAAAAGTCGTAATTTTCCGCAAGAATACCTATTAAATGAGGAAGTTGCTAATATTGACTTGTCTATGCTTGCTGTCCTCCTGTGATTTGTTTACTTCTTCAGAAGTGAAAACACAACAATTGGTGGAAAAAGAATTACAGGCAATCAATTGGAATGATGTTGATCAATTCCCACTTTTTGATGATTGTGACGAAACAGTGTCGAAATCTTCACAAAAAGAGTGCTTTGAAAATACGTTGCTTTTGCATTTTTCAATGACCCTGGGGGAATTTGAATTTATACTAGACAAAGACGTGGAGGAGGCTGTATATGTAGATTTCCTTGTTGATAAGGGAGGAAAGATTAGTGTTTTAAATATTGATAAAAACAGAATTATTCAGGAACAGATTCCTGAATTTGATGGAATTATCAGCAGAAGTCTTAAAAGCTTGCCTCCACTAGGGCCGGCTTTAAAAAGGGGAATACCCGTAAATGCTAAGTTCAGGATCCCAATTGTTTTAAACTCAGAGGAAACCAAATAAATTGCAAAACGAAAAAATTATATTGGGTATTGATCCCGGAACTTCCATCATGGGTTTCGGTATAATTAAAGTGACCGGGAAGAAGATGACATTCGTTCAAATGAATGAATTATTGCTCAAAAAATACAAAGACCCTTTTACTAAACTCAAGCTTATTTTTGAGCGAACCATTGAACTGATTGATACCTACCATCCTGATGAAATTGCCATTGAAGCCCCCTTTTATGGGAAAAATGTTCAATCTATGTTAAAACTGGGAAGGGCACAGGGAGTAGCCATGGCTGCCGGACTCTCCAGGCAAATTCCAATAACAGAATATTTGCCTAAAAAAATAAAAATGGCCATTACGGGAAATGGCAATGCGAGTAAAGAACAGGTAGCTAAAATGCTTCAAAGTACACTTGGATTAAAATCTCTGCCTAAGAATCTGGACAGCACAGATGGTCTGGCAGCAGCAGTTTGCCATTTCTATAATGAAGGAAAGGTGGATATAGGTAAAAGTTATACCGGATGGTCTACATTTGTAAAGCAAAATGAAGATCGATTAAAATAAATAGTATTGACTTCTGAATTAAAATATTGCAGAAATTGCGGAACCCAGGTTACAAATAGATATTGTGAAAATTGTGGACAACGCACCTCAGTGTATAAAGTTAGCTTTAAAGAGACTATCCATGATTTTATTGATGCTGCTTTCTCATTAAATGCCCCCCTTTTTATCACATTAAAACAGCTTATCGTAAATCCGGGGATTGTACTAAGAGAGTATCTTGAGGGTAAACGGAAGAAATATTATAAGCCAGTTGCCTTTTTTATACTTACCACAGTAGCATATCTGGTTATTCGTTCAGCCATTGGTTTTGATCCTTTTACCGATACCGTAGTTGAAGTTGAAAGCACCCAAAATAATCAGCTCTTAACTAAGGCACGAGATTTTATGTTATTCAACATCAATAAACTGCTCTTTATTTTTGTGTTCACATTGGCGCTGTTTTCGAAATTATTCTTCTCTAAGAGATATACCCTTGCAGAGTATTTGGCAATTTCTTTTTATTTGACCGGGATGTATACTTTGTTTACTACCCTCAATTTATTTTTGGTGGTTTGGGTGAGTAAAGAAATGCAGCTTCTGGGAATATTTGTTATGTTAGTTTATTTTATATATGCGATGACCTCCTTTATAAAAACAAATAAAATCGTGATTATTATAAAGTCTCTGATTGTATTCATACTTTCATATACCGCCTATGTAATCTTCAGCTTTGGTCTGTCTTACCTTATTGTTCTATTTCAAAATAGCTAATGGCAGGTATCTACATTCATATTCCATTTTGCAAACAGGCCTGCTATTATTGTGACTTTCACTTTTCCACCAGTCTGTCTAAAAAAGAGCCTATGCTATTAGCTCTGGAGCAGGAATTGTTACTGAGAAAAGAGGAATTCGAAAGCGAGAAGATAGAGACAATTTATTTTGGTGGTGGAACGCCATCTGTCTTGCAAACAAGCGAAATTGAGCACTTAGTTGAAGCAGTTTACAGGAACTACAAGGT
>JABDPH010000316.1 GCA_013042925.1 Eudoraea sp. | reverse complement strand
CTATCTCACTTACCAAAGAATTAGCCCTAAGAAATGACTAAAATTTCCATTTATGACCTTCAATAGACAATATTACCTATCAAGGATTAGGCTTATTTTTTTGGAAGTTTTTTAAAAGTTTAGATATGAAATTTGTTTAGTATTGTCAACATCTTCCAGAAATAAAGTCAATACCTCGATATCCGTATTCGTGTAGAACTGCGCATTTCCAGGAGACTTTTTGAGATTTTGGAGATTGAATTTTTTAAGAACTGCCAGGGTTTGCTTTGCTACGGCCGCACCGCAATCGATTATGTTCACATGAGGAGGGAGTATTTCCCTTAAGACCGGAATTAAATAAGGGTAGTGTGTACATCCTAAAACAATATGATCCATGTTTGCTTCAAGCATAGGTGTAATATACCTGATCAATAATAGCCTGGTCTCAGTAGAATTTATTTTTCCAGCTTCAATTAGTGGCACAAGACCGACGCCTTCCCGTTCTACAATCCTTATCTCGCTAGCATGATCTTTTGAAGTTTTTAAAAAGAGACTACTACTTAAAGTTCCCTTTGTTGCCAATACTCCTACTGTTCCCGTTCCCGAATTTAGTGCCGCAGGTTTGATAGCGGGCTCAATACCTATAAATGGAACATCATACTTTTCTCGTAGATGCGAAATGGCATTGGTTGTAGCTGTATTACAGGCCACTACAATAAGTTTACAGCGTCTTACCAACAAAAGTTCAGTGTTCTTAACACTTAATTTAATTATTTCTTCTCTGGTTTTTTGACCATAGGGTGCATTTTTACTATCTGCCAAATAAATAGTATCCTCATGGGGCATTAGCGCATGTATCTCTTTCCATATGGAGGTACCTCCTACCCCCGAATCAAAAATACCTATGGGTTTTACATTCATGTAAAATGTGGTTTACTACAAATGATTCTTAAAAACAAAGTTATGCATTCCTAAAACAAGCCTGTACTTCTTAATAAGATATTGTGCTAGCAGTTATTCATAAGGCAACAATCTGGTAAGTAGTTATGAAGTAAAGATGGTCTGGTTCTCTTTAAAAATATAAACAAAAAAACTGCCCGTTAAGGGCAGTTTTTATATGATTTGACTTTAGAAAAATTAAAATCCTAATTCCTGTTTAACTTCAGCTAACAGATCTTTTCCTTTTGCAACAATTAAGCCCCCACCCTGAGTGGCATCTATTACATAATCATAGCCTTGAGCAGCAGCAACTTTCTCTATAGCTGCTTTGGCCTTTATAGAAATGGGTTCAAACAATTCTGCTTGTTTCTTGGCTAATTCTTGTTGTGCCGCCTGTTGTGCGTCTCCAATGTTTTTTTCAAAACCCTGAAGTTCCTGAGCTCTTTTTTGATTTTCTTCTTCAGATTTGGAAGTAGCTTCGTTAGAGTACTGGGTATATTTATTCTTTAGCTCTGTCATAGAACTTTCGATATCTGCCCGGTAAGTTTCCTGTAGTTTTTTTAGTTCTGCCTGTGCGGCTTTCATTTCCGGCATCTCGCCTAATAATTCGGTAACATTGATATGGGCGATTTTGCTTTGTGCTTGTACAAAACTAGTAGCTGCTACTAATAAAACTATGGCTATTGCTACATTTTTAAACTGTTTCATGATTTTGATATTTACTATTTGAGTGTTAATTAAAATAAATTTTGAATTTTAGTTTTTAGTGTCTTCCTTGTTTTCTATTATTTCTTTTCTTTGTTCTTCTTTTTCTTTTTTCTTTGCTTCCCTCTCTTCTAATAATTTCTTTCTTCTTGCTTCATAAGCTTTCTTGCGCTCTTCTCTTATTCTTAGTTGTTCTGCCCTTCGTTCCTCAGCAGTTTTGATTCTTGTCTCTTCTGCCTGCTTTGCCATTTCTTGTCTTTCTCGAAGAGCATCACTAATTTCCTCTTCTTCCGGATCACCTTCAAAGTTTTCTAATTGGCTTTTGGCCTTTGCCTTCGCTTTTGGTGCACTAACTTTCCTGGTCCTCGCTATCCCCCTTAACACCAATTCGCTTATATCATGTCTTTTTTGGGAGTACAACATTACGACATCCGCAGATTTATCAAAAATAAAATCGTACTTTTTATTTGATCCAATTTTCTGTACTTCATTAAAAACCTGATCCTGTATTGGCTGAATTAACCTTTTCTTTTGCAGAACCAAATCACCGTTAGGTCCAAATCGATTTTGCTGGTACTCAATCATTTCCTTTTCCAGAATCTGAATTTCTTCCTCTCGTTCAAGAATAAGTTCATTCGTCAACAACACTTTTTCCGCCATCAAATCCTTCTTCATTTGATCTACTTCGCTATGCTTCTGCTCAATTTCTATTTTCCATCGCTGGACTTTATTATCTAATTGCTCACTTGCGTCTCTGTATTCTTCAACATTTTCAAGAATATACTCCATGTCTACATAACCTATTCTTACACCACGTTGCGAAAATGCATTAG
>JABDPH010000314.1 GCA_013042925.1 Eudoraea sp. | reverse complement strand
GTCCTATGATGAAATCATAGAAATTTGTTTCCGGAATTGTCTCAATGGCATTCAAAAAAATTCTGTGAAACTGATTGCTCCCTTCCATTTCCACACCAAGTAAATGTTTTAGCTGACTAAAAATAATAATCATAGCTGCGGCTGAAGTAAATCCGCTGATAACCGGTTTGGCAAGAAAAGTAACAAGATAGCCCATCCGAAAAATACCTAAAGCAAGTTGTATTGCTCCAACCATAAAAGCAAGCAAAATGGCCATAGCAATATAATTCTCTAATCCTATGATTGCCAGGGCTCCCAAACCTATGGCAACAAGTAAAGAATCCATGGCTACCGGTCCAACAGCAAGCGATCTTGAAGTTCCAAAAAACGCATATACTAACAGCGGCATTAAGGAGGCATACAAGCCATAAACAGGGGGTAAACCGGCGATCATGGCGTAAGCCATAGCCTGAGGAATAAGTACGATTCCCACGGTTAAGCCCCCAATGATGTCCTTAGGAAGATCTTTCCGTTTATAACTACGAAATCTATGTAGAATTGGGAAAATCTGCATTATTCTACAATTCAATAACCTTAATATGATTTCGGCTCAATTCTATTTTACCTTCTTTCTCTAAACTTTTTAATAGTCTTGAGATCACTACCCGTGAAGTATGTAAATCATTGGCCACATCCTGATGCGTGGAATATATCATATCATCATTCGTTACCATTGCACGGTCTTTGAGATACTTCATTATGCGCTCATCCATTTTCATAAATGCCAAAGTATCTATAGTTTCCAGCAATTCTGACATTCTGGTATGATAACTATCCAAAATAAATTCTCTCCAACTTTGATATTTGACCATCCATTCATCCATTTTTTCTATTGGAATCATCAATAATTCAGTATCCGATTCCGCAATTGCTCTGATCTCACTTTTACCGTTCCCCAGGCAGCATGAAAATGTCATGGCACAAGTATCACCCTTCTCAATAAAATAAAGCAACAACTCATCACCTTCATCATCTTCCCGAAGTATTTTAATTGCTCCACTAAAAATTAAGGGCATAACCGTTATATCCTGGCCTATATCCAATAAACGCTCCCCTTGTTTTATGAGCTTGCATTTGCCTGCAGCTTCTATCTCATCTAACAATTCCGGTTCAAAAAGATAACCGTAATGACGCTCTAACAGTACTCTCATTTTTTAAGTTTATTTGGATTAAATCAGATTCTTCTTTCTTTTAATCAGACTATTAAATTATGGAATTAAAGTGACTTTATAATGCCTGTCTTTATCTGACAGGTAATCAAACCCTTCATGCAATTGCATTTGGGGTACTGCATAGGGGTAAAAGGTTATTGGCTCAATACATATCATATTCGAAACCTCTGTCCACAGCATAAAATGTCCAAAACCCTCTGTTTTTATGGTAAGCTCTTTTTCATCTCTCAAAACAACACTATGACAATTCCCTACTTCAAGGGCCCTGCTCCCTGCTTTAATAACAGCATCTAATGAAATGGTCTGATCCTCCGCGACTATTATAGGGTTATCCGTATACAGTTTAAATGCCGGGTGATACCCCAGCATAAATGGCATATCTTTTTCTCCAGATATTCTAAAACTAATTTCTAAATCTTTATCCGTGAGTTTGAAACTCTTGTAAAATTCAAAACTAAAGGGCCAGATAAGTAATTGGGCACTAGATTTATCCGGAAATTTGGAATTTTTGATAACCGTCCCTGCCTTATAATATTTTACATATTCCGCTGTTGTCTCTGTATTGGATAAAAGTTCGTAGTCTAATTCGCGTAATAATCCATGCTGGTCCTGAATAGCATTACCTCTTGGAACATGAACCCGGAAATCAGCTTCAGCAGTGGGTCCGATTACAGGAAACATTTCGGTGTCCGAGTTGCGCCAACCGGGACTCCCTTTCTGATGAATATATTCATGGTCGTTGACTTGGTAACTTACTAATTCACCATCCTCAATTATGGCCTTCGCGTTTCCTGAACTAAGATTTACCATGAATTATTGATTGATCAATCTATAAATAAGCACTGCTGTCCTCTTTGTAAGGGCTTCAATAGTGTTCAAATTTACTGTCTCTTCAGGGGTATGTGCTCCGCTTCCCATGGTACCTAAACCATCAAGGCAATCAACGTATTCAGCAACAAAAGATGTATCCGCAGCACCCCTTTTGCCCGGATCATAGCCTATTACCTCACCCTGACGGAGATCCAGACTTACCTGATTTAGCTCAGCCAGGAGCCTATTATTTCCTTCAGTGGGAACCATTGCCGGGTAACTATCTGTAAAACTTATAGTTGCTGATGTCCGAGGTAAATTATTAGAAACAATTTCTCTCATTTTATTCCTCGCCTCTTCCTTTTGTTCTTCCGAAATAAAACGCAAGCCTCCTTTTGCCATAGCGGTTTGTGAGACAACATTACTTTTTCCGAAGACCTCTCCTTTTCCAGTAGTGGTATCATAATCTACAAAAGTACCTCCCATAAGTATTCCCGGGTTAAAAGTAAGGTATTCTTCACCGCGAACTTCTTCATAAAATGCATTCAATATTCTGGACATTTCAAAAACAGCACCTGCCCCAACCCGTTCATTAAATATACCGGAACTGTGGGCTCGCTTTCCTTCAACATCAACTTGCCATCCAGAGGACCCTCTTCTTGCTACAGTGGCGTAATTAAATCCTGTGGAAGTCTCAAATCCGAGTGCAATATCGCTTTTCTTTGCTGCTTCAATTAAATCTTTTCTGCTTATATCCAGTGGTTTACCGGTACTTTCTTCATCTCCTGTAAATGCCACTATGATCTGTGCATCTTTCAGCAAACCGTTGGCATGCAAAGCCTTTAAGGCATATAGGACAATTACATCGCCACCTTTCATATCATTTCCTCCCGGCGCGTGAGCTATACTGTCATTAACCCGCTTAAACTCCTGAAAAGGGCTGTTTTCCTCAAATACGGTATCTATATGACCAATTAGCAATAATTTTTTACCCTTCTTACCCTCTGTTTCGGCAAACAAGTGACCGGCCCTGTTCATTTCTTCAGGCATCTCAATCCAGGTTGTCTCAAAATCGATATTATCAAAGGCATCCTTAAAAACCATCCCTACTTCCTTAACTCCTTTGGCATTTAAAGTACCACTGTTAATATTTACAACATTTTCTAAAAAAGTAATGGCTTCAGGATTATTGACTTCAAT
>JABDPH010000313.1 GCA_013042925.1 Eudoraea sp. | reverse complement strand
CTTGAAGTCGCCAAATTTCCATAACTCCATTGTGTCCAAATGAGGTACTTCCCAGGGTTTTTTTCCAAAAAGGTCTAGCTTATAAGGGAGCGAAATACCATGGATAATTAATCTTCGTGCTATATATGGGAAATCAAATTCTTTCCCATTATGTGCGCAAAGCAGATTTTTTGGACGGCTGAAATGTTCGTTTAGAAGCCTTTTAAAGTCTTTTAGAATCTTTTCTTCATCTCCATGAAATGTAGTAACTCTGAAATTTCGACTCGCGTCTTTAATCAGAAAATACCCTACCGATATACAAATAATTTTACCGAATTCAGCCCAAATACCTGCTCTTTCATAAAATTCTTCCGCCGTGTATTCATCTTTGCGTTGATATTGCGACTTCTGTTCCCATAGCTCTTTCTTGTAATCATCTAATTGAGCATACTCTGCTACTTCAGGAACAGTTTCGATGTCTAAAAAAAGGATATCTTCAAGATTTAGTTTCTGCAACATCCTAATCAAATTTTAAATAAGCTTCATTTTCAAGATTAAAAGGGTCAATATAGTCGGTTTTTAATTTTTAGGGCAATTAAACTAAAGATAAGAACAATATTCAGAAACTAAGAGCTTTCCTTTTTTAGCAGTCTAATCCAAGATACCCATGACTAATGCATGATAGATGCAGTTTATCGAATTACAATCACAGTATTCAATAAAAACATTGTAAAAACGTTTTAATACCGCTTTAAAGTCTTAACAAATTATTGATATGATACCTCTATTCTATTTAAAAATGACAAAAAGGTTGCTTATGCTGACTTTTGTGTTTTCTCTTTGTTTTACTGTCTCCTGCACTAATGACGATTCAGATAACGAAGACGATTTGGAAATAATTACTCCGGATGAAGAGAATGGAGTTTTTGTCTCCGAATGAAATTAGAGGCAATACATCTGACTGCGACTGAATTTAGCTATACAACCAGTACTGCTCGCAGGTCCTAAATGTATTGAATTTCTTTCCGGTTAAAAAAGGCTAAGTAACAACTTAGGCCCTTTTGAGGTCACTTCCAATGAGTTATTATGTATCTTTAGCAAAAAAAGATGCATGAAGGGTTATAGGATTTTGGGGGTATTCTGCCTCCTTATTATTAGCACATTTTTTCTTGGCTGTACAAATGACGACATCAGACCAGAAATGACATCTGAGGATCAAATGCCCAATTACACAGTAATAGGACAGAATTTTCAAAATGTTTATCAGTATAATTATGATGGCTCTCTGGATGAAGGCGAGCTAATTAACTTAACACAAGAAAGTAATATTAACAGGGAGTACCTTACATTAAGACAGGTATCTCAGGTGCTTACTTTCTTCAGCTTTGCTGCGGCTAGTTTTTCTGTGATACAAAGAAATTATTTAACCGGAGAGAGCACCTTTCTGAACGAATTTTATACTGTTTCCAGTGAAAGATCGGTTACCTGGGGAGCAAGTTCGGAAAATAAACTTTTTCTTGGATTTTTCAGCCCTGAAGGGTCTACCAATTATGGGATTAGGACTATAGACCTTGTTACAGATCAGGAGATAGATTTAAATATTGAATTTAACGTTAATGATGTATTTGAGCCCTTGTATTCAGATGACCGACTGTTAATTACCTATTTGGATCAGCAGGCTAATTATAAACTTGCTGTTTTGGATACAGAAAGCAATACGATAATAAGAACCTTTGATTTTGGGAAATTGATCCCCAGTATTTTCATTAATAAAGAAGGGGAGATGTTCATTTTTAGTGGAAATTCGTCCTCTGAATATCAATTAACACTATATGATTTACAGACTTTAGATGTAATACGGCAAGACCTTTTCTCCATAAACAGGTATTTTTTTGCAGGATCAATCCAGTCTGAGGCCTCTATTTCTAACGAGAAACTGTATTATCTTAATCTTTATGCACAGCCTTCATTAATCCCTTTTGGGCCTGCTACCTATAATTTTATCACAAAAGAAAATAGAATTATTGATATGCCTTTCATTGTACAGCAAGTTCAGGAAGAGCTTGGACTGGATATAGAGCTTACCGCCTTTGATTATAATGAGGAAAGCAATACTTTTCTAGTGGGCTACGCAAAATTTGTAGATGTCGAAACTCTGGAGGGAGGAGTAATCGTAATTTCTGAAGAAGGTAGACTTTTGAAGAATACAAATTTAACATTTGCGCCAACTCGTTTTATTGATAATTAGAAAAGTAACTAACCGACCACCCGGTTTGTTTTTATAATCACTAATGATTATCTCTTTTTTCTCAATAAGGTCAATAAGGAGAAAAATAACGACAAAGAGCTTATTTAGCGCTAAATATGTGGTTGAAATTATGCCTTTACAAACCAGTTGGTTTGCTAATTTAAAATAAGGATTGTTGTTTGGAAGGACTCTCGTGGTTTAACAGCCATTTTTTACGGTGCAAACCACCGGCATATCCTGTTAATGAGCCATCTGAACCAATTACCCTATGACAGGGAATAATTATCCATATAGGGTTTTTCCCATTCGCTGCAGCAACTGCACGAATAGCTTTTTCATCCCCAAATCTCCTCGAAAGCTCTAAATAAGAAATGGTTTTCCCGTATGGAATTTCAGATAATAAAGACCATACCTTTTTTTGAAATTCAGTTCCTTCCGGATTTAATAAAAGGTCAAAATTTTGTCGTTTACCTTCAAAATATTCATTCAACTGATATACTGC
Organism: Eudoraea sp.; assembly: GCA_013042925.1. GTDB lineage: Bacteria > Bacteroidota > Bacteroidia > Flavobacteriales > Flavobacteriaceae > Eudoraea. Next base: position 3,536 of record JABDPH010000313.1, on the reverse strand, counting down.
ATCTACCAGAACATCAGGTATTATCTTGCTTTCCGGCTCATCCTGTTCAATCACTGTAACACTATTAAGGCCATTTTCATCACCTTCCAGTTTGGCACTACCTAAAGGGGTGCTTATAAATGCAATAGCCATTTTTTATTCTATTATTCCTGTTTTTTTAGCTCGGTCTTCCCATTTTTTCCTTGCCAGCAATTGCAAATCTTCAACATTGTCGCTTTCATCCATAATCTCCAGTCCTAATAGGGTTTCTATGACGTCTTCCATGGTTACCAGGCCGCTGACAGAACCATATTCGTCTACAACCAGCGCAATATGCTCTCTTTTCGCAATTAAAGTCTCAAACAATTGCGGAATGGGTGTGTCCCTTTTAGTAACCAACAGAGGTCTCTTTACATTTGCCAATGGAATGGCTCCATTTTCATTAATAATTTCTTCCAGAACATTATCCTTTAGGACATAACCTGTAATATTATCTACACTCTCTGCATAAATAGGGATCCTTGAAAACCGCAGTTTCGGGTTTTCTTCAAAAAATTCCTTTATAGACATAGACTCTTCTGCTATTTTCATTACTGCACGCGGAGTCATTATGTCTTTTGCGCGAATTTCATCAAATTTTAAAAGGTTTTTTATCACTTTTGATTCTGATTCCTGAAAAACACCTTCTTCATGAGCAATATCTGCCATTGTAGTGAAATCTTCCCTACTCAGAACACTGCCGTACACTTCTTTCTTCCCAATAAGCCTTGTAAATAACTGAAGTAACCAAAGTAAACCGGTCCATTTTAATGCCAGGACCATTATTTTCAGTGATTTTGCGGAGAAATTCGCAAGTTTTTTCCAATAAGTTGCACCAATGGTCTTTGGTATAATTTCTGAAAGCACAAGTATTAAGATTGTCATTACCGCAGATACTACGCCTACCATAAGCTCTTCGGTAAAAGTAAATCCGAATATGACCCGGGTTTTACTCCCATAAATTTCCTGATAAGCCACTTTAGCTTGCACTCCTACGAGTATGGCACCAACGGTATGGGCTATTGTATTAAGGGTTAGGATGGCAATTAAAGGCTGATCTACATCCTTTTTCAGGTCTTCTAGAGTATCGGCATAATGCTTACCTTCTTTTTTCTTTAAATTAATAAACGTGGGAGTAACACTTAATAAAACAGCTTCTAAAATGGAACATATGAAAGAAAAAAAGATAGAGAAAAAAGCGTAAAAGAGAAGTAATTCCATTTGGTCTAATTATAGCACTAAAATACTAATAATATGATTTACTATTTTCAAAACTTATTCAACCCCCTGATCTTCATAAAATAACTGATGTAATTGTGGACGAATATTCAGTTCGTATAAATTTCTATTATCACGGCTAGGATAAACCCGATTGGAAAGGAAAATAAATACCAATTGGTTTATTGGGTCGGCCCATATAAAAGTTCCTGTAAAACCTGAATGTCCAAAGCTTTCCGCACTTGCGTCTACTGCGGGATAAGCGTCAGATATAGGCAGGTTTTTATTATTCAAGAGTGGCTTATCGAAACCAAGGCCTCTACGGTTGTCATTCTCAGGAAATTGAACTTTTGTAAATTCTTTAAGCGTAGCTTCAGACAGATACCTCTGACCATCATAAATACCGTAATTCTGATACATTTGCATTATTAGGTATAGGTCTCTGGCGGTGCCAAAAAGACCTGCATTTCCCGATATCCCTCCTATAATAGCTGCATTTTCATCATGTACCCAGCCTTTTACCAGGTCTTTCCTGAATAACGTATCTACTTCGGTTGGGACAATATCGTTGTGATAACCAGTAGTTTTAGGGTTGAAACCGAGTGAAGCAGCACCCATTGGCAGGTAAAAATGTTTTTTTAAAAAATATTCATAGGACATTCCGCTAAGTTGTGAGATAAGTTGCGGGAATATTAAAAAGGTAAGCCCGGAATACAGATAGTTTTTGCTTTCATTTACCGGGGATCGATTAATATCCCGGTACATTTTTGAAATAAATCTGTTATTCACATAAATGTGCTCATAGGCACGAGTTTTAAATCTGCGTGAAGGCTCAGAACGAATATATTTACGTTTGAATCGGCCTTTTTTCTGAACCTGGTTTAAAAAGACAATATAGGGCTTTAACCCAGCCTGATGTGCCAGTATTTCACGCAGTGTAAGGTCTTTTTTGTCTTTTATTTTTTTCCAGGGTTTCCAATATGCACTAAATGGGAGATCTAAATTAATTTTTCCTTCATCATATAGTTTCATCAGAGCAAGTAAAGGAGCTGTAATTTTAGTAACGGATGCCAGGTCATAAATGGCATTCAAGGCTACCGGCTGAATACTATCGTACGTATAAAACCCGAAGGCTTTGTGAAAAATAACAGTGCCTTTTTTGGCTACTAAAACCTGGGCTCCCGGGAAAGCATGGTTTTTTATGCCATTAGAAATAATAGAATCTACCTTTTGATTGGTTTCCTCAGAAACCAGATTTATCGATAAATGTGAACCTGCATTTTTGTTAACCGTATTATTTGAACCCAGAGATTCTTTATAACTGCCCTGAGAATAGGACATAGAAGAGAAAATACCAAATAGTATTAAAATATAAAATTGATGATAACAAAAATGAAATCTTCCCATTATACGGTATAGAAAGTGAAATAGCTATCCCATAAGCTTCACTGCATCTTTTGCAAAGTAACTGGCTATAATATCTGCGCCGGCACGTTTTATTGAGATCAATTGCTCCATCATCACGGAATCATGGTCCAACCATCCTTTTTCTGCCGCAGCCTTTAGCATAGCATATTCACCGGAAACCTGATACACTGCCACCGGTATTTCTACTTCATCTTTTATCTCCCTAACAATATCGAGATAACAAATCCCCGGTTTTATCATAACAATATCAGCGCCTTCGTCAACATCCATATGGGCTTCCTTTATGGCTTCAATCCTGTTGGCCGGATCCATCTGATATGTCTGTTTATCTTCAGGGACATCGGCCTTGTTTACAGGAGCTGATTCCAGAGCTTCCCGGAAAGGGCCGTAGAAACCACTTGCAAACTTGGCGCAATAAGACATAATTCCTGTATTGGTTAGTTCCTCATCCTCTAAGGCCTCCCTGATAATTTGTATCCTCCCATCCATCATGTCACTGGGAGCTACAAAGTCTGCACCTGCCTCAGCATGTGAAATACTCATTTGCGCCAATATTTCACTTGTCTCATCATTAAGAATCTGGCCATTGGCCACAATTCCATCATGTCCATATAACGAATAAGGGTCAAGTGCAACATCTGTCATAACCAACATATCAGGACAGGCACTTTTAACCGAGTTAATGGCACGTTGCATTAAACCATGTTCATTTAGAGCTTCTGTTCCTTTGTTATCCTTGAGTGATTCGGGCACTTTAACAAAAAGCAGAACAGCGCAGAGGCCCATTTTCCAGAGCTCTTTTACCTCCTTACCTAAGTTATCAAGGCTCAACCTATAATAATTAGGCATTGAAGGAATTTCTTCCTTAATTC
>JABDPH010000295.1 GCA_013042925.1 Eudoraea sp. | reverse complement strand
CCATTAGTCACCAGTACTTTTTCTTCTCCATTTACATCAAACTTCCACGCATATTCGAACACGGCCTTGGGAGCATCTTCGGGCACCTCCATCCCTGCTTCTATATTGGCTCCTATTTTATATGCTCTGAAGTCTATTACAGGTAAATGATTAAGTACATAATTTCCGTAAATGATACAAAGTATCACCGAAGCTAAAGCGACAATCTGTCTTGCGCGCAGACTAAAAAATGGCTTAATATGTCTTCTTCCAAAGTATAGAATAAGAATGAGCCCCAGAAGAACAACATCTTTTGTAAAGGATTCCCACGGTGTCAATTTTATTGCATCACCAAAACAGCCGCAATCCGTGACCTTATTGAAATATGCAGAATAAAAAGTAAGAAAAGTGAAAAACAAGATCATAAGCAGAAGGCTCCAAAGTGTAAATCTCTTATTATAGCCCATAATCAAGAATACCCCTAAAACTACCTCAAAAATGACCACAAAAATAGAAATGGCCAATGCATAGGGCATTAAAAAAGGTAAATCCAGTACTCCCTGACTAAAGTATTCCTCTAATTTGAACGAGAACCCAACAGGGTCATTAAGCTTTATAAAACCACTGATAATGAATAAAATCCCAACAATTACCCTAGAAATGCCTACTAAGTGTTTCATGAAATTTTTTAGATTTTTTTAATCATTGGATTCGTTCATATGAATCAGGGCGAAAACAGAATAATTTATAATATCCTGATAGTTGGCTTCAATTCCTTCACTCACCAAAGTTTTACCTTTATTATCTTCTATCTGCTTTACTCTTAATAATTTTTGAATAATCAAATCTGTTAATGAACTTATGCGCATATCTCTCCAGGCCTCCCCATAGTCATGATTCTTTTTTTCCATTAGTGATTTTGTAATCCCAATATGCTTATTGTATAATTTAATGGCTTCTTCAGATGACAGATCGGGTTCCTGTGCGATTCCTTTTTCTAATTGTATGAGGGCCATTATCGCATAGTTAATAATCCCAATAAATTCAGATTTTTCCCCCTCGTCTACCTTTCGGACTTCATTTTCCTGCAAACTTCTGATACGCTGAGCCTTAATATATATTTGATCGGTTAAAGAGGGGAGTCTCAATATTCGCCAGGCACTTCCATAATCTTTCATTTTCTTTGAAAATAAGTCCCTGCAAAAAGTTATTATGGCATCGTACTGTTCGGAGGTATGCTGCATGTAGATTGTTCTAATTTGCGTAAATTTCACCCAAAATAATGGAAACCTCAAAGTTCGGAGTTTAATCTTGGTCTTCAAAATAATTTGCGATCCAAATAGTTTAAAAAAATCCTATGACAATAAATTGTAAAGGCACTCTTATTGATTTAAAAAAGCCCAAAGTTATGGGGGTTTTAAATGTTACTCCAGACTCTTTTTATGACGGAGGCAGATTTAGGGATGAGGCTTCTATATTAAAGCAAACAGAAAAATTGCTAAATGAAGGTGCTACTTTTATAGATTTGGGCGCCTATAGTTCAAGACCTAACGCACCGAACATTTCTGAAGAAGAAGAATTAAGAAGAATTTTGCCTGTTGTAGATCTGCTAATAAACAATTTTCCGGATGTCTATTTGTCTATTGATACTTTTAGAAGTAAGGTAGCCCGGCGTTGTCTTGAAAATGGTGCAGCAATGATCAATGATATTTCAGCAGGAAATTTGGACCCCAATATGATACCAACCATATCCGAGTTTAAAGTACCCTATGTAATGATGCATATGAAAGGTAATCCACAGAACATGACGCAACAAATACAATATGATAAGCTGTTAGAAGATGTCCTTTATTATTTGTCTGAAAAAGTAGCTCGCGCCAAATCTTTTGGAATAAATGATATAATTCTGGATCCTGGATTTGGGTTTGCGAAAAATACAGTTCAAAGTTTTACAATCTTGAAACATCTGAATCTCTTTAAGACTTTTGGTTTACCAATACTCGTTGGTTTAAGCAGAAAGTCTATGATTTATAAAACATTAGGTACCAGTGCAAACGAGGCATTAAATGGTACAACAGTACTAAATACCTATGCACTGACCAAAGGCGCCAATATTTTACGAGTTCATGACGTTAAAGAAGCAGTGGAGTGCATTGAATTATTGGAAGCATTAAAGCAAGCTGAAGATTAATTTTTTGTTTATCTATTTTTTCTAATTTTACAAAAACTACAAGGATTGGACTTTTTTAACTTTCTGGATATTAAAATCACCGACATTATAGACATCCTCCTTGTGGCTACACTTCTTTATTATATCTATAAGCTTGTTCGGGGCACGGTCGCTATCAATATTTTCATTGGAATTGTTATAGTCTGGGGTTTTTGGAAATTAACCCAATTGCTGGATATGAAAATGATAAGCAGCGTGGTTGGTGGATTTATGTCTGTGGGATTAATTGCATTAATTGTTGTTTTCCAACAGGAAATTAGAAAATTCCTGCTAATGATTGGCTCAACTAATTTTGCCAGAAACCGGAATTTTGTAAAAAAATTTAAATTTTTAAAACAAGAAGATGTTGCTTCAAAACTTGATATTGATGCTGTTCTTAAAGCGTGCGATAAAATGAGCAGAAGCAGGACTGGTGCCATTTTGGTTATAAAGAGAAGCAATTCTTTAGATTTTGTAAAATCTTCGGGAGACGCTATGAATGTGGAAGTGAATCAGCCTATAATTGAAAGTATCTTCTATAAAAATAGTCCGTTGCATGATGGAGCCGCTATTATTGAAAATAATCAAATTAC
>JABDPH010000294.1 GCA_013042925.1 Eudoraea sp. | reverse complement strand
ACCTGGGAGTGCTCCATGAAAATGGACGCGGCACTGCGGTTGATTTCGCAAAAGCCAATGAGTGGTATCGTAAGGCCGCCGTACAGGGAGATCCGCTAGCCATAGGCAACCTGGGTATGCTCTATATACGGGGACAGGGTGTAAAAGAAAACAAGGTAGCAGGAGTAGCGCTGCTCTTAGTTTCGGCTACTATGGATCCCTCACCCCAAAACCACGCTAAACAGAATATTGCAGCTACTCGCGGCTTATCGTCTGAAATGATTGTGGAAGCCCAGACACTTGCGCAAGAACTTAGTACTGCGAACAACCTTCTGGTACCGCTGGATAATTATTTGAAGGAATAAGAGCATAGCACCGTAATTAGTTCCATACCCATATTTATTCAGGATACTCAACCCTGAGATGGTAAATGTTGGTTAATTTATGTTTCAGTACCTTCTTTATCATTTGGATCTCTTTAAAGGTAATATTGGCATTCAAAAACTGATTTGCATTCATTTGCCCGGTAACGATCTTCTCCACAAATTCATCAATAATCTGATAGGTTGGGTTATTTAAACTTTTGGAGGCTGCTTCCACAGAATCGGCCATCATTAAAATGGCGGTCTCTTTAGAAAATGGAATAGGACCCGGGTACCTGAAATCCGATTCCTTAAAAGGATCATCTAATTCTTGTTGTTTCTTATAAAAATAGTAAACCAGGTTAGTACCGTGATGTGTTCTGATGAAATCGACAACCCTATCGGGCAAATTAAATTTTCTCGCAAGTTCTATTCCCTCTATAACGTGATTTATAATTATTCTGGCACTTTCTTTGGGGTCCAGATCGTCATGCGGATTTATACTGGTTACCTGGTTTTCTGTGAAATAAGTAGGATTGTTCATTTTCCCTATATCATGGTACAAGGCCCCTACTCTAACTAACATGGCATTTGCTCCAATTTCATTTGCGGAAGCTTCGGCCAGATTAGCTACCTGAAGAGAATGATGAAAAGTTCCCGGTGCTTTATTGGCTAACTCCTTCAGTAATTTGGAATTGGTATCAGATAATTCCAATAACGAAACATCTGAAACCATACCAAACATTTTTTCATAAATATAGATAAGAGGTTGAGCAAACAAGGTGATCATACCATTCAAAAAGAAAAATCCAAATATATACCAGTTCACATTGTCCAGATTGCCTTCATGAATAATATGAAACGCAAAATAACCTATGATGTATATGAGCGTAATCTGCCCTACAGAAATAAATAAATTAGCACGTTTATAAAGTTCGGATACCGTTAGAATAGTGACAATCCCGGCTATGATCTGAAGGAAAATATATTCAAAGCTATTTGGAACTACAAAACCTAAAATAAGTACGGTTAAGACATGAACAAAAAGACCCAGCCTGGCATCAAAGAAGGTTTTCAGAATTAAGGGCATTATGCACAATGGTACGACAAAAACATAAGCCTCATTGTATTTTACCACGAGCGTAGTTATAAATACCATGAGTAAAATATTAAAGAAAATAAAAGTCACCTTTACATTGTTCCTAAATACTTCGGGTCTGTATTTTTTGAGAAACAAAAACAGCATAATAAGCACCAGGGCAACTAAAATAGTGTAGCCAAAGAGGATAAAGTAGAAGTTGTTCTCCGTCCATAATTCTGATTCATATTCTGCTTTTAAAGACTCCAGTATCTTTAAATTCTCGGATTCTACAACTTCTCCACGCGCTATAATTAGTTTTCCTTCGTCCACGTTGCCCCTTGTGAGAGAGACCTCAGAAATAGCCACTTCCAATTCTCTCTTGGTGAGTTCCAGGTCATATGAAACATTTGGTTGTATTACCTCATTAAAAAGAATTTTAAAGTCAGATTCATAGTTTCCAAGCCGTTTTGTTTTTAGCATGTTAATGATTGAATCTTCCAAACTACCCATTCTGTATAAGGCCTCCGGTTGCACCAGCCTTGCTTCACCCTCTTTAATTAAATATAGACTGTTTTTTGAAATCTGCTCATCTGCCTTGGTTAAGACTCCGTAAGCATATATGGTATCCAGAAATTCTTTCCCCACCTTTTCTAAAATACGCGTGGATCGGTTGCTGAATTTTTCAGTAGTGAAAACAACAGGAAACTTGTCTGTAAAAATCTGGTAGGCTTCGGCTGCAGTTGCCTCATCGTAATTATAGTAATCTATCTGACCACTCTCTATGGCATTTTTCTCTTCGGCTATTTCATCGGCTGTTTTCTTAATGGAAAAATCAAAGGGAGCATAAAGATTTTCGTACTGCCATGGTTTACCCTTCTGAAATTCATATTTGAACTTACCCCCTCTTGGAAAGAAAAATACAATACACGCTATGGTAACCACATAGAGTATATACTTGTAAATAAGTGATTGATTTTTATAAACGCCATCTAAGGTTTTCCCCATAGTAGAAAGTATCTTCATCAAAAATAGAAAATTATAGCATTACCGATTGCCTTTTAGAGACGAAACACAATTCATTGCACTTTAATTTATTAATTTCGCATAGTTAATAGATATTCATATGAAAGAGGTAGTTATCGTATCTGTAGCCAGAACGCCTATTGGTAGTTTTATGGGTTCTTTATCGACTATTCCGGCTCCAAAGTTAGGAGCAATAGCTATAAAAGGTGCCATGGATAAAATTAACCTTAGCCCTGATGAAATTGATGAAGTACTCATGGGCAACGTAGTGCAGGCCGGAACCGGACAAGCACCTGCAAGACAGGCCGCAATATTTGCCGGCATCCCCGACTCAGTTCCGTGTACTACCGTAAATAAAGTCTGTGCATCCGGAATGAAGGCCGTTATGCAAGCAGCACAATCTATTGCACTGGGTGACACTTCAGTAGTTATTGCCGGAGGTATGGAGAATATGAGCCTTATTCCGCACTACGTTCATATGAGAACGGGTCAAAAGTTTGGTCCTTCTACACTGTTAGACGGTATGCAGAAGGATGGTTTGGTTGATGTTTATGACCAAAATGCCATGGGTGTATGTGCCGATGCCTGCGCTATTGAACACAATTTTAGCAGGGAGGATCAGGACAATTTTGCTATTCAATCATATAGTCGATCTGCCGAGGCCTGGAAATCCGGTAAATTTTCAAAGGAAGTAGTCCCCGTAGAAGTACCCCAGCGACGGGGAGAACCAATTATCGTCAATGAAGACGAAGAATTTAAAAATGTAAAATTAGATAAAATACCTGCATTGCGGGCGGCCTTTACTAAAGACGGAACGGTTACCGCCGCTAATGCATCTACAATAAATGACGGAGCTGCAGCTCTGGTATTGATGAGTGCAGAAAAGGCAAAAGAAATGGGTTTAAAGCCCATTGCAAGCATAAAAAGTTATGCCGATGCGGCCCAGGAACCAATGTGGTTTACCACTGCCCCGGCAAAGGCACTACCTAAAGCAATTGCTAAAGCCGGTATAAAAATAGAGGAAGTAGATTATTTTGAGTTCAATGAGGCATTTGCTGTGGTAGGACTGGCCAATATGAAACTTTTGAAACTCGAGGATAAGAATGTAAATCTTAACGGCGGTGCGGTATCCCTTGGACATCCTCTGGGTTGTTCCGGGGCCAGGATAATTATTACCCTTTTAAGTGTTTTAGAGCAAAATAACGGTAAAATAGGCGCTGCTGCCATATGCAATGGTGGTGGTGGAGCATCGGCCATTATATTGGAAAGAAATTAATATTGCTGCAAAGGCAACCCATGCATCACGGTATTTGTCATCTTAGTATAGTACCTATAAGAATTCTTGCGGAAGATGCAAGCGAGATGGTAACCCAACTCCTCTACGGGGATCATTTTAAGATTCTGGAAAAAAGAAAATACTGGAGTAAAATTCGTGATGACTTTGATGGTTGTGAAGGATGGGTTCGTAACAACCAATTTATTCCAATACAGAAACAAGATTCTAAAAACCTTAAAAATACCGGGGATACTAAATTCTCTGCTGACCTGGTATCTTATGTAAGTGATGGCAATACTGCTCTAATACCTATAGTTCTGGGTTCAGCTGTGAAGAATTCAGATTTTCTTGGTCACAAATTTGAAGGAACTTTGGTAGACTCAAATAAGGGTAAATCAAATCTAATTATTACTGCACTTCACTATCTGAATTCACCCTACTTGTGGGGCGGAAAAACTCCTTTTGGAATAGATGGCCCGGGCTTTACACAAATGGTTTACAAAATAAATGGCCACAAACTTCTAAGAAGAGCCGAAGAACAGGCAACACAAGGCGAAGCATTAAGTTTTATTGAGGAAAGTGAACCGGGAGACCTTGCATTTTTTGATGACAAAGAAGGTCAGATAAATCATGTAGGACTAATTATGCAGGATAATTTTATAATCCACGTTAACGGAAAAGTAAGAATTGACAGACTGGACCATACGGGTATATTCAATACCGACCAAAGAAGTTACACCCATAAATTAAGGGTGATAAAAAAGATTATATAAAAAAACCCCGGTAAACAATTTACCAGGGTTTTCTGAAAAGGTATTAGAATCTTGGTTATTCCCCAAGTAACTTTTTAATTCTCATGAAGTTTTCAGTATCTCCCAAAGCCCCATAAATATTCTTTAATTGTGTAAGCACTCCAGGGTTGTCTGGTTTCAATTTTAGTGCATCTTCCAAAATAACAGCACCGTCTCTGAACAGATCATCTTTCTTCTGCTTTAATTCTTCGTAACGAGCTATATCCGCTTTAGAATTTCCTAAACTGTTCATTTCGTCAATCAGTCCATTTCCTTCATCTACATAAGTAGTTGATAGATTCAATTGAGCATTAACATAATTCGGATCAATCTCCAGGGCCTTTTTATATGCCGCACGGGCTCCCTCTATATCTCCTTGTTCCATGTTAATTACACCTATGTTATACTGCAAATCTGCATTATCCGGAGCCATTTGAGATGCTTCTGCCATAAGGGTTTTAAATTTATCCTTATCACCCAATTTGTAATGCAAATTGGCTTCATTCAAGAGTAAGTTTACATCATTTGGGTCATTCGCTCTGGCATCTGCAAAAGCCTGAAGCGCTTTGTCATCCTGACCTAGTTGAGAATAAATCAAAGCCATATTTTTAACAATTTCGGCTTTCTTGGAGGGAGATTTTTCATCTTTGGGGTCTTTGTACGATCCGGATTTGACCATTAAATCCCTTTGTGTCTTTTCCATTGTCTCTTCAACGCCGGTTGCTACATTGGTGGCTTTGTAGACTACTCCACTACCATCATATCCTATATCTCTTAATTCCTCGTAATAAGCAAGAGCTTCTTCATAATGACCTCCATTTACAGCACTACTTGCTGCATAATACAGATAAATAGTGTCTTTTGGACTTATCGAATAACCTAAATAGAGCTTTTCTGCGGCACTCATAAATTCCTTTTTACTGTTGTCTTCAACAGCAGAATTCACTAAATCTGCGGTAATAGCAGCCATACGCTGATTTGTTTCATCAGAATACTTTCCTTTACCACCTTCAATACTTAGTACCTTCTTAAAAGCGTCAATTGCTTCGGTGAAAGCATCATTATTCCCCTTGTTGGCAAGATCTGCATAAGTTTTGCCTCTAAGAAAGAAATACTGAGCCTGTATTTTTTCATCTGTTCCGCTGATCATTCCCTGTATCCCATCTAAAGATGATTTGGCAGATGCCGTATCACCAGATTTTAATGCTTTATCAGCTGCTTTTAGTTCTGCTTTCTGTGAAAATCCGGCTAGTGCAAAGCACATGAATGCCAGAATTAAAAGTTTAGTCTTCATTTTTGATTTCAATTTACTTATTAGTGTTTATTAATTATTCTTTATTGTTTTCAGTTGTATCATTATCAAGAGCCGTGCCATCTTCCGTTTTCACCTCAATATCCATGATATCTACCTCCTCCAGATTGTCTTCATCCTTCATTACCTTTGCGACCGCTGCTATGGAATCATTCTCTTTCAGGTTGATTAACTTAACACCCTGTGTAGCTCTTCCCATAGTACGGAGGTCGTCAACACTCATCCTTATTGCTATTCCTGATTTATTTATGATCATTAAATCATCGGAATCTGAAACATTTTTAATGGCCACAAGACCTCCGGTTTTATCCGTTATGGAGATAGTCTTCACACCTTTTCCTCCTCTATTGGTAATCCTGTAATCATCAATATTCGACCTTTTTCCATATCCGTTTTCTGAATCCACCAATATTTCATCATCAAAATTATGCAAAGAAACCATGCCTATGACTTCATCATTTTCATCTGCCAATTTTATCCCTCGTACACCAGATGCATTGCGCCCCATTGGGCGGGTTTTGCTTTCTTCGAACCTTATTGCCTTCCCGGATTTAAGGCCCAATAAAATCTGACTTGTACCGGTTGTTAATTTTGCCTCTAACAACTCATCATCTTCTCTTATGTTAATGGCAATAATTC
>JABDPH010000292.1 GCA_013042925.1 Eudoraea sp. | reverse complement strand
TTCTGAACTTTATCCCCCAAAATGCTTCGGTCATCATTAAAATCAATAATCTGACTAAACTAAAAAGCGAACTCAAGAACAACAACTTTTTAAAGCCCCTGGCTTCAACGACAAATTATGACCATATCCTGGGCAGGATTAAAGCATTGGAAAATATTCAAAGTGATACAAGCGGTATTCTTGCTTTTACAGAAATTGATTCTCTCAAATCTGAATTTGTATATATTTCGGAAAAACCCCTGAGTTTTGTTAACCCTGACGAAGAAAAAAGTCCTACCATTGAATCCGTCACCTTTGAAGGCAGAAGTTATAACAGATACGAAATAGGGCAAAGTACTTTTTTTAGCATTGAACTAAATCAGCAAATAATTCTGGGGTCATCACTTAAATTAATTGATGCCGTTATCAGTAACTCTAATACTTCTGAAATTGATCCTGTTCTTAATGCACTTATTGAAACTTCAAATATTGATAAATCGGCATCTATTTACCTGGATCTTGAAAAGAGCAATTGGTTGGATGATTATGTTCTAAAAAGTGATTCAACAATCCGATTTTCTGGTTTTGCAGATTGGATCACCTTTGACATAGAACCTTCTCAAGACTTTCTTCAATTGAATGGGATATCAATCGTAAATGATTTAACCAAAAACTTTCTGAAACTTTTTAAGAATACGAGGCCTTCCCTTGGCGATTTGAGTTCGAAAATGCCCGCAAAAACAGATGCATTTATTTCTTTTTCTTTTGATAATTATGATGTTTTTGCACAAAATCAAAAGGACTATTTAGAGGCGGCGTTTAAAAGAGACAGCGTATTCAATACCGTTGAAGAAATTGGTATTATGTTTATTGAAAATAAAAAGGCGGTTATTTTAAGTACTTATGGAGCAGAGAACATTACCCGGTTTCTGGAGAATAAGAGCAGTAGCAATACCGTCTATATGGGACGAGAAACTTTTGAACTTACCAACAACAAATTTCTCTATGATTACTTTAATCCTCTGCTTAAAGACTTTAAAGCTAATTATTATACCATATCGGACAATACCTTTATTTTCTCCGAAGAGCTCGAGGTATTGCAGGGAATAATTCAGGATAATAGCAGTGGTACCACATTCGACAAAAGTATGTTGTATGAAACTGCAAGAAAGGTTCTCGCAGATGAATCGAGCATTGTTTTTATGGGTAATAAAAAAGGTATGGAAGGCATCCTGAAAATGCACTGCACAAAGGAACTATTTGATGAATTTAACAAAACCCCCGCGTCTAATTATATTTTTGCCGGACAAATTGTTGCAGATGTAAATTTTTATCACACCAATATAATCATTCAAAAAAAGTATAAAGAGAAAGTAAGGAATACCATCTCAGCACTCTTCCGGGTAGAATTAGATAGTGATTTAGCAACAAATCCCCAATTTGTAAAAAATCACAGGACCAACAAAAAAGAAATTGTAGTACAGGACCAGGAAAACAATTTGTATTTAATATCCACCAAAGGTAAAATACTTTGGAAAAAGCAGTTAAACGGAAAAATTCAAGGTAAGATAAGTCAGGTAGACCTTTATAAAAATGGACGACTACAACTAGCTTTTACTACGGGGAGTGAATTCCTGATTCTAGATAGAAATGGGAAAGAAGTAGCGCCTTTTACTATGAATTTCCCGGGAGGGAACTTAAATGAACTGGCCGTTTTTGATTATGAAGGCAGAAAAAATTACCGTTTTGTAATTACCCAGGGATCAAAAGTTTTTATGTATAATTCTAAAGGTAAAATTGTCAGAGGATTTAAATATACCCAAGCAGCCAGCCCGGTGCTATCCGCTCCCAAACATATTAGAATTGGCAATAAAGACTATTTGGTTTTTATGCTGGAAAATGGCGATCTTAAAATAATGAATCGTGTAGGGAAGTCCAGGGTTAAAGTAAATGAGAAAATAGATTTTTCCTCGAATAGTACTTACTTATATAAAAATAACTTTATTGTTACAGATAAAAAAGGAACGCTTTACTCCATTGACACTAAAGGCAAAGTTTCGAAGACAAAACTCAACTTTTCTGAAGATCACGGTATAGACGCAACAATCAAAACTCTCGTTACCAATAATGAAAATATTCTGAGCATTAAAGGAAAGAATGTCACACTGGATCTTGGTGTTTATACACATCCTCATATATTTTATGTTCATGATAAAATATACGTTAGTGTAACAGATATTCAAAGTCAAAAGGTGTATCTGTTCGACAGCAATGCGCTACCTATAGAAAACTTTCCGGTATTTGGGTATTCCATGATAGACCTGGATGATATTGACAATGACCGAAAGATTGAATTTGTTTGCAAGGACCAGGAAAATGCGATTGTACTTTATAAAATAAACTAATCCTTAAGTACAGACCAACTACACAAAAAAATGAGCCGTATATACAATTCTCACGAAAACTAAATCATTTTTATTTAATTTTCTTAACCAAAGTTCTAATAATTAGGTCTTTGTGTGTTTTTATTGAGGTAATAAGATTGGTTAAACGCCTGCTTATTTGCCCAAATTATCGTAATTTTAAAATGGATCAAAGACTACTTAAATCATGAGAACACCAGCCCAACAATTTCGTATTATTTCTTTACTGCTTGTATTCCTGTTTGCAATTCCCGATACCAGTGCTCAATTATTGAAGAAATTAGGAAAGGCGGCCGAAAGAGCAGCTGAGCGAACGGTTGAAAGAAGGGTAGAAAAGGAAACAGCAGAAAAAACAGACGCAGTTTTAGACAGTATTTTGGAACCTGGTTCAAAAGGGGAACAGGAACGAAGACAAAATCCTTCTCAATTCCCAATTCCTATGGATGATGGGAACGATCCTGGCGGATCGGGCGGAGTTAACACCAAAGCTAATACCCCTGATTCGGGTGGACCGAAATCTATACAGGTGTATAGCAAGTTCGATTATGTTCCCGGAGACAAACTTTTATTCTTTGACGATTTCTCAAATGACTTTGTAGGTGATTTCCCTTCCAAATGGAATACCAATGGAGGTGGTGAGTTAGTAACTTTTGATGATTCATCTGAAAAATGGATAGAACTGATATCCGGATATGGTGTATATTTTATTCCCGATGTGCCAAAATTAC
>JABDPH010000290.1 GCA_013042925.1 Eudoraea sp. | reverse complement strand
GGATTGGGATATAACGAATTAAACCTGGACCTCATCAATACCACAAGTTATCAGGAAATAATTGATGCCGTAGCTGCAGCAGTTGAAAAAGCCGAACCCGGGGAATGGATTACCGGAAGGGGATGGCATCAAAGCAAGTGGACAGATATGCCTTCCGATACCGTAAACGGCTTTCAAACGCATTACAGGCTTAGTGAGGTTTCCCCTGAAAATCCCGTATACCTCAGCCATGCCAGCGGCCATGCCGGTTTTGCCAACGCCGCAGCCATGGAGCTTGCAGGGGTACAAATTTTGCCCAAAGACGGAATAGACAAATTTGATGTAAAGGGCGGCGAAGTAATGCGCGATGATTTTGGCCGGCCTACGGGTATTTTTAATGAACGTGCCCAGGGTTTGATCACCAAACATATTCCCGCAAATACCCCGGAAAAAGATATCAAGGCTTTTGAATTGGCAGTAGCCGCCTGTCACAGAAATGGTATTACCGGCTTTCACGATGCGGGGATTGGAAGGAAGAATATTGCCCTTTATGAAGAAATGAAGGCAGCGGATAAAATGAGAATCCGTATATACGCCATGCTTACGGGTTTTGACAAAGCGTTGCTTAATGAATGGTATGAAAAAGGGCCTATGGTAGACCCCGAACATTTGGTAACCATACGTTCCGTAAAATTGAACTGCGATGGGGCTTTAGGCTCACGTGGCGCCTGGTTGTTAGAATCCTATTCAGACAGACCAGGGCATTTTGGTCACGAAACCCTGCCCATGGAATTTGTTAAAGAAACCGCTTTAAACGGATTACAATATGGTTTTCAGGTTTGCTCACATGCCATAGGGGACAGGGCCAATAAGGAAATACTAGACCGCTATGAAATTGCTTTTGATGAATTAGCGGACAGGGCAAGCGATCACAGATTTAGAATTGAACATGCACAACATTTACATCCGGATGATATTCCACGCTTTGCCGGCTTAGGGGTGATTCCTGCCATGCAGGCCGTACACCTGTCTTCAGACAGACCCTGGGCCATAGACCGTTTGGGTGAGCAAAGAATTAAAGAAGGCGCTTATATGTGGCAAGCTTTATTGCAAAGTGGGATCCCCATTGTAAATGGTACCGATGTACCTGTAGAACCTTTGAACCCAATAGCCAGTTTGTATGCCAGTATTAGTAGAAAAACCTTGAAAGGTACGCCGGAAGGCGGTTATGAACCGGAGCAGAAAATGACCAGGGAACAGGCCCTTAGGTCATATACCCTGGATGCTGCATACGGCGCCTTTGAAGAAGATATTAAAGGTTCTATTACAGTGGGCAAACTAGCCGATTTTACCATTTATAGCCAGGATCTGATGACGGTAGCGGAAGAGGAATTCTTAAACACGGAGATAGCCATGACCATTTTTGATGGAAAAGTGGTGTATACCAGGGAATAGGGTTAGGCAATCCTCTTTATTTAAGCTGTATAATTGCTTAGTTGAACTGTACTTTCTTATACGATATCAATTTTAGATGAACCGGCATCTAAAAAACTTTGATTTTCGTACATTTTATACACTAAAGAAAACAGGATATACAATTGTATACTTAAAATTCGTGTATAGGGTTTAAATTAACAGTATAATAAAAATGACTCCCTTGCTATAAGAACTGTCTTTCAATCAAAAAAACACCTGACTAATGAATCCAATTATATCCTTTATAGCTATTACGGCCATAATTTTTGCCCTAAGCATTATTGTTTTTATTCTTACCGGGCTACGTAAAAACAGACCTGGTCAGTAATAGCGCGGTTATCTTTTTTTTGAACTTTAACGGTTTGGGTATGGTTTCGTCACGCCTTGGCGTGATGAACTATACCCTTCGTTAGCAGCTTTTTATCTATTTTTATTAATGGTTTTGTTATTGTTTTCGAAGAATATATAACCTCACATAAGTTAATCAAGGAAATGGTAGAAGGTAGGATAATCTGATTAAATATAATTTCTTATTATCAAAAAATAAAAAGAGAAGACCTTTTTTGGCCTTCTCTTCTAAAGTTTGTAATAAATTCTAACTCTGTTTATTTATTATAATCTTCCACCATGCTGGTGAAAGCCTCTACCGTATCCATTTGGAAGCTGGATTCAAAGACAGGTCCTTTTATAAAAAGATCTCTAAAACCATATTTATTTTTAGCATAATTGGTTAAAACGGTTCTATTATCACCGACAAGCTTCTTTATATTGAAGGAAGACATATTTTTTGCCTCCTCTCCTTCTTTTTGGGCAAGAATTTCAAAGTTATTTTCCTGCCATTCCACATATTTGGCATCACTAACCTTCGTCCGGTCAGGTAAGTGGGAAGTAACGATACCCTGGGTGTGGTGATATTTTTTAAAAACGGTAATCTCCCCTTCCGTAGCAACTTCAAGCATCAACTTTTTAGGTATCCGGTCTTGCTTTCTTTTCGCAAATAGATTGGCATATTTTGCCTGTTTGAATTTTTGACCATTTTCAAGTGTAAAACTTTGCAAGTCGTTGGCATCATAAACCACAGCGTCTTTATGTACGTCTTCCCCTGCTTTGTAAGCCGCATAGGTTTTCTCGTCAATCAGGTAAACCCTTTTTTGAAATAGCTGAGGGTTCATCATATCCATATAGATATAGCCTTCAATTTCATTTCCATCCATAAGAGTTACTGTACCTTTTTCATATTTCCAAACCGAACTTGGGGTTTTTAACTGAGCTTTAGTATGGTTAAATGTTAAACTGAAAAACACTATTAGCATTAGTGTAATCGTTGAACGTTTTTTTGCTGTTTTCATAAAATTGATTTTCATTAATATTAGTAATAGTTATTCAACACAAAAAATAGCATCAATTGATAAACGAAATTTATTGCATTAGATTGTTGAATTCTCAATTGAATTCCTGGGTAGGTGGTAATTGTCGCTAACGTGTTGGCTATGATTTCGTCACGCCTTGGCGTGATGAACCTGTCCGTCTTTGGAGGATTATTGCCATTGTTGGCGGTTCGTTTTTTTAAATATTTTGTCCGAATGTCAATAGATTGCTGTCTGGGTCAAGAATTGAAAATTCCTTTTGCCCCCAAGGTTTGATTGCGAGTTTTCCATTTGGATGAATTTCAGTCTGTTTTTCCAATTATGATTTGTAAATTTCGTCTATGTTGTCAGTCCTAATATAAACTTGCCCATAATTTTCTTTTGGGTCAAGTTCTTTAAATTCAAAAAAGTGAATTTGAATTTTTTCTTTTTCCATCATCAAGTAGCCATCAAAATCAGCACTTCCAAATTGATTAAACCCTAATTGATTTGAGTAAAATTCTCTTGTGACATTTTTGT
>JABDPH010000286.1 GCA_013042925.1 Eudoraea sp. | reverse complement strand
CATTAATCCCGGCATCCTGAATGGCATCAAGAGCTGCAAAGAATCCCAAATCTGAAGTGTTTAGTTCTTTATCAGCGTAGCGTCTTTCATCAATCCCTGTTATTGCTTTAAATTTTTCGATAATGATCTCATTGGAATAAGGAAAAGGAGTGCCCTCATCGGTAAGAAAATTATGTTGCTCAAAATCAATATTTTGAGTAGTGATCGACGGGATATAACACCCTGTGCCGCTAATTCCAATACTCATTTTTAGTAGCGTTGTGTAAGTTTTTTACAAACTAGTAAAAAAAAATGCTGTGTTCTGTACATTTAAAAATTAAATACGATGTTCAGAAGAAACAAACAAGAATAAAACGAGGACTTCAGCTATTGAGTAGCCTTTCAAGTCCTTGTTTATAAGTAATAAATTATGCTTCAATATAAGCTTCGATAGGTGTGCAGGTACAAATTAAATTACGATCTCCATATGCGTCATCAACTCTTCTAACACTAGGCCAGAATTTATTTTCACCAACATAGGGCAATGGGAACGCAGCTTCTTGTCTGGAATATGAAAATTCCCATGAATCATTGGTTACCATATGAAGTGTATGTGGGGCGTTTTTCAATACATTGTTGATATCTTCAGAAGAGGATTGATCAATTTCTGCACGGATCGATATCATAGCATCGCAAAAACGATCTAGTTCAGCCAGATTTTCGCTTTCCGTAGGTTCTATCATAAGGGTTCCGGCTACTGGAAAGGATACCGTTGGCGCATGAAAACCATAGTCCATTAGCCGTTTGGCAATATCCGTTACTTCTACGCCATTTTCTTTAAAAGACCTGCAATCTATAATCATTTCATGAGCTGCCCGCCCTTTTTCCCCGGTGTAAAGAACATCAAATTTCCCGCTCAACCTATTCTTTATGTAGTTTGCATTGAGAATTGCAATTTTTGTAGAATCGGTCAATCCGGTTGCCCCTAACATCTTAATATAACCATAAGAAATTAAGCATATCAAAGAACTACCCCAGGGAGCCCCTGAAATTGCAGAAATTGCTTTTTCACCACCTGTTTTTATTACCGGATTACCGGGAAGGAAAGGAACCAATTGTTCTGCAACACAAATTGGTCCTACGCCAGGTCCCCCGCCACCATGGGGGATAGCAAAAGTCTTATGAAGGTTAAGATGGCAAACATCTGCTCCAATAGTTGCCGGATTGGTTAAGCCTACCTGCGCATTCATATTGGCACCATCCATATAAACCTGTCCTCCATTATCGTGAATTAGCTGTGTTATTTTTTTAATGGAGGATTCAAAAACACCATGTGTAGAGGGATAGGTAACCATTAATGCGGCCAAATTATCAGAATGCATTTCTACTTTCTCCTTTAGGTCCTCCATATCTATATTTCCACGATCATCTGTTTTGGTTACAACAACTTTCATACCTGCCATTACTGCCGAAGCAGGATTCGTACCGTGCGCCGATGCGGGAATAATACAGATATTTCTATGGAGGTCACCTCTGGATTCGTGATATGCCCTAATAGTCATTAATCCGGAATATTCACCTTGTGCCCCGGAATTGGGTTGCAGCGAGGTGCCAGCGAACCCTGTAATTTCCGTTAAATCTCTTTCTAATTCCCTTAGGACAATTTGATAACCTTCTGCTTGTTCAACAGGAACAAATGGATGAATATTACCCCATGCGGGCATGCTCAAAGGTAGCATTTGACTCGCAGCATTCAATTTCATCGTACAAGAACCTAATGAAATCATAGACTGATTTAGAGCCAAATCCTTTCGTTCTAATTGTTTAAGATAACGCATCAATTCTGTCTCCGAATGATATGTATTAAAGACCTCGTTTTCCAGGAAAGGGGTACTACGTACTAATGAATATGGTATAACATCTTTTGTTTTACCATCAATTGTATTCATCTTCTTAGATTCAGGTAAATCATTAAAGCATTTGGCTATTAGTTGAATATCATCTTCACTGGTTGCCTCATTGACGGATATCGAAACCGTATTATTATCAATATAGTTGAAATTTATACCCTTTTTTTCAGCGATAGATTTTAAAGACTTAGTATCAGGAACCAGTACTTTAATGGTGTCAAAAAAAGCGGTATTCAATTGTTTAAATCCCTGATTTTCCAATATCTGACTTAATATCCTGGTATTCTTATGGACTTTATTTGCAATATATTTCAATCCTTCCGGACCATGATAGACAGCATAAGCACCCGCCATGACCGCAAGCAACACCTGTGCCGTGCAAATATTAGATGTGGCTTTATCCCTTTTAATATGTTGTTCTCTGGTTTGCAAAGCCATACGCAATGCCGGGTTTCCATCAGTATCTCTCGTAAGCCCTATAATTCTCCCGGGTATATTTCTTTTAAAGGCTTCCCTGGTTGCAAAAAATGCAGCGTGTGGGCCTCCATAGCCCAAAGGAATTCCAAATCGTTGTGTTGTTCCAACAACTACATCCACACCAATTTCGCCTGGTGGGGTTAATAAAACCAAACTGAGTATGTCTGCAGCAACTGCTACTTTCATCTCTTTCTCCTTGGCTTTTTGAACAAAACTTTTATAGTCGCATACCTGGCCATATTTGCCGGGGTATTGCAGTAAGGCCCCATAAAAGCCTTCGTCAAAATCAAAGGTTTCATGATCTCCGATTACCAATTGAATTCCAAGAGGTTTTGATCTGGTCTGTAGAAGAGACAAGGTCTGTGGCATGACCTCATTGGATACAAAAAATTTTACAACCTCATTTTTCTTTTGTTCCCTGGGCCTGACATCAAAAAGCATGGTCATTGCTTCAGCGGCTGCAGTACTTTCGTCCAAAAGCGACGCATTGGATAGCTCCATCGCGGTAAGATCGCAAATCATGGTTTGGAAGTTTAACAGGGCTTCTAATCTTCCTTGTGAAATTTCTGCCTGATATGGGGTATAGGCTGTATACCATCCCGGATTTTCAAGAATGTTCCTTTGTAT
>JABDPH010000284.1 GCA_013042925.1 Eudoraea sp. | reverse complement strand
GATAAATAGTTTGCGGATTAGTATCCAGAGAAGAAGTATTCCCACTACAAATATGATCTGCCCCAATTCCACACCAACATTAAAGAACAGCAAGCTGGTTACGATCTCTAGTTGTGGTAAGCCGATTTCTGCCAACACCGCTGCAAACCCGAATCCGTGCAATAGTCCGAATGAGGATGAAACGGTAATGGGATACCTGTAGGTGAGGGAGTCTTTTTTCTGTAACGCTATTTCCACGGCAAGGTAAACCACACTTAAGGCAATGACAGCTTCCACAGGCGGGATTGGTAAACGCACTGCGTTAAGGGCTGATAATGCCAGCGTAATAGAATGGGCGATGGTAAACCCGGTTATGGTGATCCACAATTTTTTACCTACCCCTGCAACCAGCATCAGGCAAATTAGAAAGAGCAGGTGGTCCCAGCCTTCCAGGATATGTTGGACACCAAGTTGGGTATATTGCCTGGCTACCCCGGCCCAACTCTCTTCTTCAGGAACCGTCCATAGCAGTTCATCCGGCCCCAGCAGTTTATTGAATTTTTGGCCATTAAGCAGCGTAATCTTCATAATACAGGATACGGAAGGATTCATCACAGGGTATTGAATACGGATATCTCCGCTATTGAGTGCTGATGCCGATTTAAAATTCTGCCTTTTAATAAATCCTCCTGAAGTCTGATAAAGGGTGATTTTATCAATCGCCTCAAATGAATCCGGAAGAAAAATATCCGGGAGGTTGAATTGTGGAATGGTAGGCGGGATTTTGTACTGCAATTCAAATATTCCAGCCTCTTTTTCCATTATTTCAACAAATAAGGGGCGACCTTCATGGGCTGTACTAACGGTTAGTCCGCAAGAGAAAATTAAACCCATTAAGAAATTCCTTCTCCAGTTCATAGAATCTGATTCTAATTTAATTCGGGACGCTCATAAGTCACTTCAACGGTATAGCTGTCAATCACAGCCTGGATACTCTGTTGCTTTATTTCCTGTTTCCGCTCGTATTGGGCATCTTGCAGTACCCGTGCTTTTATTACCTCCAATTCGGGATAAAGACCCTCTTGTTCACCGATCAGCAGCACAAGATGGTATCCGTATTCCGACCGCAGTGGTCCAATCCACAGAGAAGGATCGGGATCGGCTTCTAAAATGGCTTCGGCCATTTCCTCACCAAAATGACTGGCTACATAATCCCTGCCTCTTTCAACATAGTTGGTATTGTAATAAAAACGTTCGCCATATGCAGGGGCTTTTTCAAAGGGTACTTTTTTTAAGTTTAACTCCTTAAGGGTGTTTTCCGCGAGTTGGGAGGCTTCCAAATCACCTCGATTATCCGTCTTGTAAAAGACATGGGTGAAAGTAACCAGGGTAGGCTCGTAATATTTATCTTTATTTTCCTCATAAAAATCTTGCAGTTCTTCATCCGTAATATTTGTGGCAAGTTCACCAATGCCTTCACTTAAAAATTCGACTTTCTGTATCATCCTGTTTTTAATGATATAATCTTCCCGGTCTAACCCCATAGCCATAGCCTCACGGTAAAGTACTTCTTCCCTAACATAATCCTGTATCATCTTGTCCAGTTCCTCCTTTGGCAGACTGGCTAACTTTTCTTCAAATACCTCAGCATTGAATGCCTTGGAACGGTATTGAAAATAGGTCATGAGTGCTTCTTTATCCACAATCACAGTTTTGGAATCTATTTCATTCTCATCCCCAAAGACCTGGAAAAGCAGAAAAAATCCCAGCCCAATCAATAGAAAATGAACCAGGGGTTGTCTTAAAAATGATTTCATAACTTGAATACTAATTTCGGCCAATTTATAAATTTCTGTAGTAAAAAACTATTGAAAGCAGTAGCACAAAGATGTTACTAATTGTTTTTATAAGAGCAGATATGGATTTGTAAAAAACTGCTGTTAACCTTATCAAAAAAAGGAGTCCTTTTTGTATTGCAATTGTAGTGTAGAATACCTAATTTTATTACTCCTCCAGATAGAATAATAGTACTAATAGCAAGTTTTAAATGCAATCCCGGAACTTGATTTCACTCCTTCGCTGAAGCTTCGGAGTATCTATTTTTAGGTATTAGATTAATCTTTTATTTCTGAATGCAATCCCAGAGCCGGACATTGCTCCTTCGCTAAAGCATGGGAGCACTTACATGTTGACATCATACTAATCTTCTATTTCTAAAAGCAATCCCGGAACCTGACATTGCTCCTTCGCTGAAGCTTCGGAGCAGGTACGTTTTGGTATTAGATTAATCTTTTATTTCTGAATGCAATCCCAGAGCCGGATTTTAAATAGCGTTCAAAGTCATACGCTTTTTGTTTTGTACAAAACAGACATACGTGAATCAACCGAACAGGGAGTTTGTTTTTCGTAGAATGTGCTTCTCCATTCTTATGTTCTTTAAGCCGTCTTTTTAAATTTCTCGTAAAACCGGTATAGTATTGTCCGTTGGAACATCTTAGTATATAAACAGCGTATGGAAGTTCCATAAAGATTCTTAAAAGACGCTAAAATTATCATCTGAAACTGTAAGAACCCTGCATTCTCTTTCGCATAGGATTACAAAGAACCTAACTAAAATTGAATCGGAATACGTTAAAGCCTTTTGTAAAAAAAAATATAGAATTATTTGAATGAGTAGTTAATATAATAAAGCCCTCCTTCGCTCTCGATAAATCTCGAGCTACGGAGGGCATAGGTGGAGCCGGGGAGAATCGAACTCCCGTCCAAACAAGCAATTACAATGCTTTCTACATGCTTAGTTCTTGTTCAATTTTCGATGTGTAACTGACCAAAAACCGCCTATTACACACTTAGCTTTTTAAGATTTTGGTGATACTATCAAAGCAGTAGTATCCTTATGTTGACTTTTCTGGTGCCCCTAAATGAATCGCCGTCAACAAGGGCTATTCTGGGACATCTCGCTTTCCCGCCTTGCGGGAACGAGGCTAAATCCTACTATAATTCAGATTAAGCGGCAAGAGCGTAATTATTATCGCCAATTAAAAGTTTGAAATATGAGATTAACGAGCTATATCCCAGCGCTCGGCATGCTTACATCGCCATTGGTCTTGCTGTCAAAACCAGTCGGCCCCTTCAATGAGTTAGGTAAGCTTTGCTTACCGTCAACGAATTGAATCACGCCAAAGGCGGGATCTCATTCCCTCATCTTTTTTATCAATGAACGTTTCCTTCAAAAAGGATTGCGAAGTTAACAAAAATAGAACTCCTTATTAATATTCATGATTAAGGAATTTGTCTACCACTGCAAATCCATGTATTTTCACGCAAAATTTATACCAAATTAAAACTATGCATTTTGGAATTATCAGAGAGCGCAAAAACCCACCAGACAGGCGGGTTGTGCTATCACCGCAGGCCTGCCAAAAAGTCGTTGAAAACCATGAAGATGCGCAAATTACGATTGAACCTTCATCTATCCGCGTGTTTACTGATAAGGAATACAAGAATGCAGGTATTACCGTAGATTCCAAAATGGAGGAATGTGATGTGCTATTAGGTGTGAAAGAAGTACCCGTTGATGCGCTTATACCCAATAAAAAATATTTCTTCTTTTCCCATACGATTAAAAAACAGAGCTATAACCGAAAATTATTACGGGCAGTACTTGAAAAAAATATAGAACTCTATGATCATGAGGTAATTACCAATGCCAAGGGAATTCGCCTGGTGGCATTTGGACGTTATGCAGGAATAGTTGGTGCTTACAATGCATTTCGGACTTATGGTTTAAAAACAAGTTCGTTTAAGATGCCAATGGCATCTGAGCTGGCAGACCAGCAGGCCCTGATCGCAGATTTAAAAAAACTTCGACTACCTAACATTAAAATTCTACTTACGGGAAAGGGTAGGGTAGGAAACGGTTCCAGGGAAATGTTGGTAGGCATGGGTTTAAAAGAAACAAATGTAGAGGAATACCTTAATAAGGAATTTGAAGTTCCCGTATTCTGCCAGATTGATGTGCTGGATTATAACCGGAGAAAGGACGGATTGGTTAAAGAGGAAACAGACTTTTTTGAAAACCCGGGCGATTATGAATCAACCTTTATGCGTTTTGCCGCGGTAACAGACCTTTATATAGCCGGACATTTTTACGGATCCGGAGCACCTTATCTCTTTACCAGAGAAGACGCAAAGCAAACTCAGTTTAAGATAAAAGTGGTAGCCGATATCAGTTGTGACATTGACGGGCCTGTGGCATCTACATTGCGCGCTTCCACTATTGCTGATCCAATTTATGGCTATGACCCGCGGTCGGAAAGTGAAGTAGATTATATGTTACCAGAAGCCATCGCGGTTATGGCGGTGGATAACCTGCCTGCTGAATTACCCCGAGATTCGAGTGAGGGTTTCGGACTGGCTTTTGTGGAAAGTGTAATTCCCGCATTTTTTAATGGCGATGCAGACGGGGTTTTGGAAAGGGCTCTTATGACCAAAAACGGAAAACTCAGACCGCGATTTAGCTATTTGCAGGACTATGTTGACGGGAAGGAATAGTTCCTATTCTACCGTAACTTCCCAGCTTATCACAGGATGCTCTTTCGGCGCGGTATAGGCTCCCAAGGCTTTAAGGTCCAGAGAAATTGACTCTTTTTTTTCGAGCGTTTTCACCTGAAGCGTAACCACCTCTCCTGCAGGAATCTCAAAAACCGGAGGCTTACTGTAAAGGGTGTAAGGCATTTGGTTTTCAAAAATCATGTCGCTGCTCGATGTATTTTCCAGACTTAGCTGCAATACCTGCGTTTCCGGAATATATGTGGCTTCTTTTATCTTGATGCTGGCCTTGATTAGAGGAACCAGATATTCTGCTTTACCTACCAAAAGGGAGTTGTATACGGCTACCGTACGTCCGGCAAATAATGCTTCCCGCAGACTCTCCATGTTTTTCTCTTTTGCAAAAACCAATGTTATGGGCCTGTGCATATCATTTTCAATATAATCCCAGTCAATTAATCCATGAATATCACTGGTACCCATAATCGTAAGGTTGTATTTCAACGCCAGCGCCAAAGATTCCTCCGCGTAATCAAATGTATTTATTACTTCAATACCATGTAGCTCACCATTTTTTATTCGTTCTTCCTGGAAATCACTCAGAATTGGATTTCCGGTAGGACTTTGATCATACCAGGCCGGGTGGTTCCAGAATACAAAGGCATTTTGTTTTTTTGCTTCCTCAAAAGGCACTGCAGGATCGTCGGCCATAAGCATATTAGCATCTGAGATGAAAATTGCATTGCTGTGGCCAACAGGTTCTGAACGGGTAATTTCAGATCCGTGAATAATAAGAAGACCATGTTCCCTGGCCTCTTCCAATGCCAAATGATAAGATCTGTTCCTATCCGGATGTGGAATATCGTCGATATGAGGCTGGTATTCCAGATGTTCTGTTAATGAGATGGCATCTAAATTTTCTCTGAGTGCTTCCTGCACACGGATGGTGGGCCAAACATTGCCATCTGAAAAAACCGTATGTTGGTGAAAGTCTGTTTTTAAGGTAAGATACCCCTCAATATCCGGATAGGTCAAAGCCAATTGCCCACTATGGGAATGCGATTGCGACCTTATAGATTGTAAAGCGCAGAATATCGATAATATAAGAAGTGTTCTTTTCATTCGGGATTGTTTCTAATTGTATTAGTTAGTTATTGGGTTCCTCCGCAATTTTAAAGTTTAAAATAGGCTTATCCTCTAAAAATACGGTTAATAAATCATGATTTTTATGTAAGTTTTTATTGAGTTTAATTTTGGAAATATAGGATTTGCCTTTCCCTTTTTTAAATCCCATTCTCCTGAATTCACCTTCGCTATGTACCAAATAATACATTCCATGATCTTTGGGTAACTGATCAAAATATATATAGTTGGCGTCTTTAGATGAAATACTGAAAATTCCTTTTGTTTTGGGAGATAGTTCTATTCCCGTTCCAAAAAAATCGGTTAAAAAAATGGGTGCACTAAAAAATTGTTCGATATCCACCGGATCATCCAAAAGTTGCCATTCCGGATTAGTGGGGTAATGATGCTTTATGAATTCCTCAGGTTTTGTAAAATAATAATGATCTATTTGTTTCCTTATAAACTTTTTACTAACCAGATCTAAATGACCGGAAGCCCATGTAGGATCCATAAGTTTCCAAACGCCATCTATATGTACGGCATTCCAGGTATGATTTTTAAAGGATTGTTTGCCTTTAACAAATCGTATATCTGTCTTGGCAACACCCACTATTACCTTGGATGGCAAGCCAAATTGAAGGCAGAGTTCATTAAGGATCAGGGAGTATTCCAGGCAAACTCCTTTGCGTGTAATAAAGGCCTTTTCTATCCAGTCCAATACTACTCTTCTAATCTGATCTTGCCTGCCACTTTCGGATTGGTAGGAGATTCTTTGACCTGTTCTAAAAATATCATCATAGGTTTTTTCATATACCATATTTTGTGTAATCCAGACAAAAGCTGCCCGTACTCTTTCTTCGTCCGTACTGAAATCATTTTGAATTCGGTATCCCAGGTCATGTACTTTTTTAAAAGAGGGGTAATTCTTCACTTTCTGATCAACGCTGGCATATTCATTGGAAAAAGCATAGCAGCTAATCAGGAATAAAACAGAAAATAATAACTTAGACATTCCAACTTTTTCCTTAAAGATATGAATCCTGCAGAAAATTACATACTAAGTCAACCAGAACCGTATAGAAGTATTCTGTTGCATTTGCAATCTGTTATTGAGCAGACGGTGCCTGAAGTGGATTTGAAGTACAAATACAAAATTCCTTTTTACTACCTGCAGGGAAAACCTTTTTGCTACCTGAACCAGAGTAAAAACTACGTGGACCTGGGATTTTGGAAGGCTGCCCATCTCTCTGTTCATTTAGAACATATGACTACAGCTGGCCGTAAAATAATGCGTTCCCTCAGGTACACTTCACTTGAAGAAATTGATCATAATATTCTGGTGGAAGTATTAAAAGATGCCTACAACATAAAAGATGTAAAGTTTTGGAAAAAATAGGTTTCTCATTCTATCCAGCCCTTCTCTTTATATAGTTTGATGTATTGATTACTAAGTGAATCACTGTCTTTATATCTCACCCTTAACGCTTCGAGTTTCTGTTTCATTTCAATCACCACATTTGCATATTTTGGATCCTGATACACATTGTTCATCTCTTGTTCATCATTCTTTCGGTCGTATAATTCCCATTCGTCCACATCATAATAAAAATGGATAAGTTTATAGTCTTTAGTGGCGATGCCATAATGCCTTTTTACCGAATGCTCTGCCGGATATTCATAATAATGATAGTAAACCGCATCCCGATCCCATTTTTCTTTTTGTCCTTTAAGCAAAGGGACTAAACTTTCACCCTGCATGTCTGAAGGTGGTAAAGCACCTGCCACCTCCAAAAATGTCTGGGCAAAATCCAGATTCTGAACCATTTCGTCTTCTGTGATCCCGGCTTTTATTACATTGGGCCATTTTATTAATAATGGGGTTTTAAATGATTCCTCGTACATAAAACGCTTATCGAACCAACCGTGTTCACCCAGATAAAAGCCCTGGTCTGAGGTATATACAACGAGAGTGTTATCACTTAAACCTTCCCGCTCCAGATAATTTAAAAGTCTCCCTACATTCTCGTCAACTGCTGCTATAGTTCCCAGATAATCCTGCAAGTATCTCTGGTATTTCCATACCATGAGCGTGGAATCATTCATACCGGGATATTTTTTTCTGAAATCTTCATTTATAGGCGCATAGACTGAATCCCATGAAGCTTTTTGATCTGGAGTCATTTTTTCGAGGGGATCAAAAAGTTTTCTGTCCGTAATTTTCAATTCTTCGATAACCTCCGGGAATACTTTATTGTCATAGTTAAGAACCATATGCTCAAGGATATTCATCTCTGCTGTTCTCGCTGCATCCCCTCTTGTATCATAAGTGTCAAAAAGGGTTACAGGCAATGGAAAGGTTTTTTTGGTAAACTCCCTGTAATGTCTTTCGGCAGGAAGCCATGATCTATGAGGGGCTTTGTGAAGGTACATTAGCAGAAATGGTTTTACCGTATCCCTGCGTTTCTCCAACCAGTCTAAAGTCAGGTCCGTAATTATGTCGGTAACATAACCCACAATCGTGGTATCTCCTTTCTTAGTATTGAAAGTAGGGTTGTAGTAGTCTCCCTGTACCGGGAGAATTTTGAATTCATCAAATCCTTTGGGATTGTTACCAAAATGTAGTTTTCCAAACATGGCGGTTTGGTAACCCGCGTTTTGCAAAAGCTGAGGAAAGGTAATATTAGTGGTGTCAAAAGGGGAGAGGTTATCAATCTTTCCGTTAATATGGCTGTGCTTTCCTGTAAGAATTACAGCTCTGGAAGGTGCGCAAATAGAGTTGGTGACACTGGCGTTCGTAAATAGCATACCTTCATTTGCAATCCTGTCTATATTTGGGGTTTGTATTAATTTATCGTTGTAAGCACTAATAGCCTGATATGCATGATCATCAGACATAATGAATACAATATTTGGTCTCTTTATTGCGCCATCTTCTTTGGTCTCAGACTTACATGAAATAAAAAAGAAAACTATGACACCAAAAATTAGTGATAAAAACCGGCTTGTTCTCATAAGTACATAAAGGAATTATTCAATTCCAAGGTACTGATTTTAACGAAATTTAAGCCAATTACTGAAGACTATTCACGGTTTTACGCAGCATAGTTAAATTAGTAAGAAGCTGCTCCAGTTGATCTAAGTGCAACATATTGGCGCCATCGCTTTTGGCGTTAGAAGGATCAAAATGGGTTTCGATAAAGATTCCGTCTACCCCTGTGGCTATTCCTGCCCGGGCTATAGTGCTAATCAATTCGGGTTTCCCCCCGGTCACTCCTGAAGACTGATTGGGTTGCTGTAAGGAATGGGTAACATCCAGGACCACAGGTGCATATTGCTTCATTACTGGTATTCCCCTAAAATCCACGACCATATCCTGGTAGCCAAACATTGTACCTCTGTCCGTAATCATCACCTGGTCATTATTAGAGTCAATTACCTTATTTACAGCATGCTTCATGCTTTCCGGACTCATGAATTGTCCTTTTTTAAGGTTTACTGTCTTCCCTGTTTTTGCTGCCGCGACTAACAAATCGGTTTGACGTACCAAAAAAGCAGGAATTTGAAGGACGTCTACATATTCAGCTGCAAGTTGTGCATCTGTTATCTCATGAATATCTGTAACTGTTGGAACTTTAAATGTTTCAGCGACTTTTTTCAATATTTTCAGGGCTTTTACATCTCCTATACCTGTAAAAGAGTCCACCCGGCTTCGATTTGCTTTCTTAAAACTCCCTTTAAAAATATAGGGGATTTCCAGCTTATCAGTGATCTGGACAATTCTTTCTGCGATTCGGAGTGCCATTTCCTCGCCTTCTATGGCACATGGTCCGGCGAGTAGAAAAAAATTTTTGCTATCTGCGTATTTAAGTTGTGGTATGGCGGCGAGTTTCATATTCAAAAGTTAGGTTACAAAGATAATTGTTTTTTAAAGCTATTACCGGTAATGCTAATCCCTCAAAATCAACACAATAAAAATAACAGAACTTTATAACTGTAAGCAAAAAATAGGAGTATCTTTGCGGCCTTAATACAATAAGATGTCTAGTACAAAAAACATTGCCATAATTGCTCACGTTGACCACGGAAAAACTACACTGGTAGATAAGATCTTACATTTTTGTCAGTTATTCCGGGAAAATGAGAAAACCGGAGAACTTATTTTGGATAATAATGACCTTGAGCGTGAAAGAGGTATTACCATTACTTCAAAGAATGTATCTGTACTTTATAAAGATACCAAGATCAATATTATTGATACTCCCGGTCACGCCGATTTTGGAGGTGAGGTTGAACGTGTTTTAAATATGGCTGATGGGGTTTTGCTGTTGGTGGATGCCTTTGAAGGCCCAATGCCCCAAACGCGTTTTGTTTTGCAGAAAGCAATCGACATGGGTTTAAAGCCGTGTGTTGTTATCAATAAAGTAGACAAAGAAAATTGTACACCTGAAGAAGTACATGAAAAGGTTTTTGATCTTATGTTTGAGCTTGGTGCTGAAGAATGGCAATTAGACTTTCCAACAGTCTATGGTTCTGCCAAGAATAACTGGATGAGTGATGACTGGCAAAATGAGACAACATCAATAGAACCTCTATTGGAAATGGTTGTAGAGCATATCCCAAGTTTTGAACCTCAGGAAGGGACTACACAAATGTTGATCACCTCTTTAGATTACTCTTCATTTACTGGCAGAATTGCGATCGGGCGTCTGCAGCGGGGTTCTTTAAAGGAAGGACAGCAAATATCCCTGGTAAAACGTGATGGCAGTATTGTAAAATCTAAGGTAAAAGAACTGTTTACTTTTGAAGGCCTGGGCCGTATAAAAGTAAACGAGGTGGCTACTGGTGATATTTGTGCAATTGTAGGGCTTGAAGGATTTGAAATTGGAGATACTATTGCAGATCTTGAAAATCCGGAAGGGCTTAAGACTATTGCTATAGATGAGCCAACAATGAGTATGTTATTCACAATTAACGATAGTCCATTTTTTGGTAAAGATGGAAAATTTGTTACTTCAAGGCATATCAAAGAAAGACTGGAGAAAGAACTGGAAAAGAATCTGGCACTGCGCGTGGAAGAGACAGATAGTGCTGAAAAGTTTATGGTTTTTGGAAGAGGTGTTTTGCATTTATCTGTGCTTATAGAGACTATGAGAAGGGAAGGCTATGAACTACAAATAGGCCAGCCGCAAGTTATTATTCGCACAATTGATGGCGTGAAGTGTGAACCTATAGAGCAGCTAACCATAGATTTACCGGAGGAAGTATCCGGGAAAGCTGTAGAAATGGTATCTATCCGTAAGGGTGAAATGACCAGTATGGAGGCAAAGGGAGACAGAATGGTATGTGAATTTCTTATTCCTTCGCGCGGGATTATTGGGCTTAGGAATCAACTTTTAACCGCTACAGCCGGGGAGGCAATTATGGCTCATCGCTTTTTTGAATACCAACCTATGAAAGGAGAGGTTCCTCAAAGGCAAAATGGTTCATTGGTCTCCATGGAAAATGGGAAGGCAATTCCTTATTCAATTGATAAATTACAGGAAAGAGGAAGGTTTTTTGTAGATCCGGGCGAGGACATTTACGAAGGTCAGGTTATTGGTGAGAATACAAGAGGTGATGATATGGTTATCAATATCACTAAAACCAAGAAACTTTCAAACGTGCGTTCTGCAGGTGCAGATGATAAGGCAAAAATAGTACCGGCCATCAAATTTTCTCTGGAGGAAGCCCTGGAGTATATCCAAAAGGATGAATATGTGGAGGTTACACCTAAATACTTACGTCTTCGCAAAGTATTTCTAAAGGAAGTTGACCGAAAAAGAAATAAGATTACCTAGAATATTGAGTCCG